>NZ_CAWQMW010000119.1:0-49658 GCF_963895965.1 Xenorhabdus sp. PB30.3
TTGTTATATATGCTTTTAGGTCGTGATGATACAGTCTAGAATGTTTTTATTGTTTATATTTGATGTTTTTTATTAATGAATGAAATTTAAATTACCCTCCTTAATAATAAATTATTTTATCTTTCAGTTATCACATTAAATATTCGTTTAAAGGGTAGTTGTCGCCGTGTCAGACACGTCTTCTTTCTATTAATGAAAGGTGATTTAAGTGAATATATTAGATAAAAATCTAGGTATTACAAAATTAATCTCACAACCTCAAGTGAATGAAAGTGAAAAAGATTGGCATCATACTGTTCTCAGTGATATAGGGTTTCGACTTGATCATGTTGATTTTCCTTGTGTCTTCTCAAAGAGAGCATTTAAAAAAAAGTTATTAAAATTTATCTTCGTAGAGAATGCAGAGAAGAGTGGCATTCAGCATTTAGCTGAAGGGCTTAAAGATTATGTTGAACTTTCGCAGAATTGGAATGGCGATTTAAATACAGCATACCCGCTGATTGTTGCGTTCTCACAAGAAGCAATAAGAGTTCAGTCTATTAGTGATTATCACGCTTTTGGCTGGGAAGTTTTGCAGAAATTACATGAAATAGATCCCGAACCCTGGCCGGAAAGTATTAATAAAAATCCCGATTCTTCAGCCTGGTGCATGTGTTTTAACGGTATGCAGCTATTCTGCAATATGAGCAGCCCGGCGAACCAGTCACGTAGAAGCAGGAATCTTGGTGAGCATTTTATTATGGTCATCAACCCACGTGAGCGATTCGATATCGTCGCCGGTAATACTCCGGGTGGTCGTAAGATCCGTGAAAATATCCGTAATCGCATTGATAAATATGATGATGTTCCCCGTTCATTGCAGCTTGGTTCTTATGGTACAGAAGCACTTGAATGGCAGCAGTATGGCCTTCTGGATGAAAATGTGAAGAGAGAAGGTAAGTGCCCGTTTATGTTCAGGAAAAAATGAAGCCAGCATATTTTTTATGAGTTATGACCGAAGGTTAACCTGAAATTTTTTATTGATAATAATGAAAAGGAAACTGTTCCATGATTGATCTTATCGTTTCTCAGGGGCGCATAGCTGATAGGGCAGCACGCATGATAGAAGGCGCTGCTCGTACCGCTGAGGCGTTAAAAAAACACTATGGTATTCAGGGGCATTTTATTGGAAAGAGCGCGCCTCCTGAGAACGATGACTGGAGTGTTAGTCTTCCTCAAGCCCGTGAAACGCTTATTGAATTGCGTCAGGCAATTGAAGCGAGTATTAAGGGAAAAAACCGGACGTTTATGCTCGCCAATACCTGTTCTGCGAGTCTTGCTTCATTACCTGTTGTCGCACGGGAGCATCCGGAAGCGGTAGTGCTTTGGATTGATGCACATGGTGATTTCAACACGCCGGAGACAACAGAATCAGGTTACCTCGGTGGTATGGTACTTGCTGCTGCCTGCGGCCTCTGGGATAGCGGGCACGGTTCTGGTTTACGTCCTGAACAAATTATTCTGGTTGGTGCCCGTGATATAGATCCACCTGAGCGTGAAATTTTGCAAAAGCAGGGTGTTCGGATAATTCCACCAGCAGAAGCAACACCTGAAAATGTTCTGAAAGCCATTAATGGCGCGCCGGTCTGGATCCATATCGACTGGGATGTTCTTGAGCCCGGCTTTTTACCGGCGGATTATTCAGTGCCGGATGGCATGTTGCCATCGCAAATTCAGGCAATATTTGAAGCAATGCCTTTGGAACAGCTTTTGGGAGTCGAACTGGCTGAGTTTAATGCTTCGACTGATGAAGAAAAGAACGAAAAAGCACTTTCAATTATTCTCGATATTGTGGCTCCTGTATTTGAAACAGCAGTAAAAGTGAAATAACAGGAGAACAATTTTTTTATGCCTCTCTACAACAGTATTCTTGAGACAATTGGCCGTACGCCTATCGTTAAATTAAATCGTATGGCTCCCAGCCATGCCACGGTATACGTGAAGGTAGAGTCTTTCAATCCCGGCGGTTCGGTAAAAGACAGGCTGGCTCTTTCCGTTATCCTTGATGCAGAAGCAAAAGGGCTACTGAAACCCGGCGATACAATTTGTGAATGTACTTCCGGTAATGTTGGCATTGCTTTAGCAATGGTGGCGGCCGCTCGTGGCTATAAATTCGTGGCGGTGATGTCGGATTGTTATTCGGTAGAACGCCGTAAATTAATACGTATGTATGGCGGAAAAGTTATTCTCTTCCCCGGTCATGAAGGGAGTAGTGGTGGAAACCGTCTAGCCGATAAGCTTGCGGCAAAACATGACTGGTTTCGTGCTAACCAATTCCAAAACACTGCCAATCCGGCTTATCACCGTGAAACAACAGCAGCAGAAATTCTCAGTGATTTTGCCGGAAAACGGCTGGATTATTTTGTCACGGGTTTTGGTACCAGCGGTACTCTGACCGGAGTCGGTCAGATGTTAAAACTGGCGCGGCCTGACGTAAATATTATTGCTACTGAACCTGAAAATGCTGCTGTGCTGGCGGGTAATTCTTGGAATTTACATCAAATTCAGGGTCTGGCACCGGATTTTATCCCTGACATACTCGATAAAAGCGTTATTGATAAGCTACTGACCGTGGGTGAGATATCGGCGCGTGATACAGCCCGTCGCCTCGCTAGGGAAGAAGGCATATTTGTGGGTATTTCCGCAGGGGCGACTTTGGCAACAGCACTTCGTGTTGCTGAAAGTGCACCAGAAAATTCGGTATTACTCGCAATGCTGCCTGATACGGGGGAACGTTATCTTTCCACGTTTTTGTTCGAAGGGATGAATGAAGGGTCAGATGATGAGTGGCTGGCATCTCTGTAATCATTGTTGAGGACATTTGATCTGATGGAAATTGCTTAATGAATACAGTTGCATTGATTACTGATGAAGCCAGCTTGCCAGAAGATTATGATATGCCGTTGTTACTCGATGCTTGTCGGACTATCGGGCTGAGCACTGAGATATGTTCATGGCAGGACCAGACTATTGATTGGTCACGTTTTGATGCGGTGCTTTTGCGTTCTCCGTGGAGCTACGTCGATCATTTACCTGAATTTCTGGTCTGGTGTGAACGTATTAGTGTTTTAACAGAACTGCTGAATCCCTTGCCAGTAGTGCGCTGGAATCTTGATAAGTTTTATCTGGCTGATCTCGCGGCGCACGGTGTGCCGGTTGTACCTAGCAGGTTTATTAGCCCTGGTATGAATATCTTACAGAACCTGCGGGCATTTCTTGCTGAGCATACGGAAGCTGACGAAATTGTGATAAAGCCTACTGTAGGAGCTTATTCGAAGGATATTCAGCGCTATAAACGACAGCAGGAGGATAAGGCTGTCGAGCACATCACTTATCTGATAGAAAAAGGTTGTCACGTAATATTGCAGCCCTATCTGGCTTCAATCGATAGTGAGGGCGAGACTGACCTGACCTACTTCGACGGTGTTTATAGCCATGCTATCCGTAAAGGTGCTTTGCTTATGTCCGATGGCACAGTGAATTTCCCATTACAGGAATTTCGCAAGGCGCGAGTGGCAGATGAAGATGAACGTGCAGTTGCTTCACTTGCCCTTGATACCGCTGTTCGGCATATGGGGCTTGATCATGCTTTGCTTTACGGACGTGTGGATCTTGTGCGGGATAAAGGTGGTAAGCCGATTGTACTGGAAATAGAAATATGTGAGCCTTCGCTGAACCTGCCCTTTGCTGAGGGTGGGGCGATGCGATTTGCACAGGCTCTGGCTGATCGACTGATAAAATATTCTGCTTAACGGAATAATACCCCTGAGAAGTAAAAGTTTGCTTCTCAGGGGGACAAATTTAGCCCTGATAATCCAGATAACTGAATAAGGCTCCAAGTTTATGGTTGGCCTCTTGTTTATCAAAAGGCTCTAGTGGCTGATGCGGATCCAGTCCCAGTAATTCTAGGTATTCTGCTTCTTCTTCCGTCAGCAGTTTCTTTTTTCTCAACTTGAGTACATTGTTCCACTGCCAGATACCGCCGGAGTCTTCAATCGGGCATGTCCCGTTTCCTGCGGTGACTTTAGGTTGAATGATGTCTTTTTCCAGAACTTTTTCTACTGTGATCTGATGATCCCAGCAGTCACCAAAGTCATATTGGTAGTGAAGCTCACTCCCGACATCACGTAAAAATAGACCGAGACAGACCTGATCATAATTTTCTTCCGGGATCATTATTCCGCCGACCTCAAAACAGAACAGGTGTGCATCTTCCCATCCCATAGCAGCCTGTATCACATCATGCACTTCACTCAGCGTCATCTGGTTACTGAGATGAACCCGGCGCCAGACTGCTGGGCTTGCTTCATCTAAGCTGATTTTAACCACCAGCCCCTGAGGGAATATTGAGTCTGAGGTGTCAGTCAGCCCCATAGCAAAGAGCTGGAAACTGGCTTCTGACAGGTTGTCGAATAAGCCAAACCTTTTACGATTGATGGCAGGGTCGTAAAGCGCGTGAGCCAAATCCAGATATTCATTGGTCAGGCAGCGCTCTTCTGATGAGAGCTTATATTTCTCGATAGCAGCCGAGTAGGTCAATCGTCCGGCAAAGATGTCCTTGTTGGCATAATAGTAGAGTTTCAGTAAATCTCTGGGTTTTTTCGCTTTCAGCAGATACTCTTCAGGTGGCAACCAAGTCATCATGAGCGATGATTGCACATTGTGACCGTAATTGGCGTAACCGAGACGGCTATTTTCCTGTCGCTTAGGATTGACCTCATAACTCAGTTTCTGGCTCCATTGCTCAAGATCAAACGCTTCTGGCTGCGTCCAGTCGATGGGAAGTTGGGCTATCCAATACAGTGAATAGAGGTCGAGTGGTGTGTTCTTATTTTGCTGAACGGAAAGGATCCAGGGCAATATCTGTTTTAGCCAGTCCGGAGAAACCGGAGTGAAGTTGATATCGCTGCTTAACTGTTCTAACAACTCAGGAATGGGTTGGTCAGGATCGATATTCAGCATGCTCTCTCTGATACCTGATTTAAAATCGAGCATCATACTTAGCTGATATTCCTGATTATTCAGCATGACTTTCATCATCATACTGGCACAGTCATTGCCATCCACCTCAGAAGCGTATATTTCATATATTTCAGCGGCTGCCCGTGCTTTATGGTGCGCCATAGCGCGTTTTTTCCATCGCTTCATATAAGACTTGACTGAAGGATGTCGGTTGAAGTGGGCACACAGGTTCACAAGCTGCAAGTAGGATAAATTTTTCCAGGCCGAAGAAGGGCATTGATCCAGCATTTCAGCACTGGCAAGCGCAATAGATTCTTCAAAATATTGCGTCAGCAGAAGCAAAGCATCAATACCCCATGGATATTGAACGACTTCCGTCAGAATATAAGGCAGTACTTCAGGTGGTGCGACAGAAAAACCACTTTCAAAAACCTCAATGAATTCGATACTGGATTTCAGGTTAAACTCATTAATCAGTTGCCTGATTTTCTGCGGTTTTTGCGGGAAAGGGGTAACATTAGTCTCATCAGGATACTCAGATTTCTGCATCAGCTGTGAAACGTCCGTCCTGATATTAAACTGATATCGCTTCAGGATTGAGATACATAACAGGACATTATTGTGATTAAGCTCGAAGTTTTCTTTGCAATACTCCAAAACTAATCCAACAGCCTGCTCAAATTGTTCTTTGGTTCCCTTCGGGGAATGAATCGCGACTAACTCTAGTTCTGCGATGGCAACATCAAGCCAGTCTTTAACGGCACCCCTGATATCATCCATCGTTTCTTCAGGGAGTGTTATCACCAGAGTGATCAACATAAAGACATTCTCTGGCTCGGAAAACCAACGTGTTTGCTGAGGGGTTAGCTGCTGTTTCTGCTCAGGCTTTTTCGCGTATTCTTCTATTGCAGAGGATAATGTTTCAGGTGTTATTTTCATCACTAAGCTCTTTAACTATTGAGGGGTGAACTAAAAGAGTGATCATGATTACTGTCAAATCCACCCTTCTGTTTTTTATAAACATGAATAATCTAGATTGTAAACTCAGAATTAGCGGGATTTCATGCTGATGATACCTGTTATTGTTGTCTTAATCGCGCATTTATTCAGTGAATGGATAAGCTGGTAGCTGATTATTATTAACTTATTGATCAATTTACTAAAGATAAAATGGCAGATGTAAATTCTCACCAAAACTCAGTCTTATCATCTGAACGATAAATTCACTCTGGAGTGAGTGGCTTCATTTTATTTGTAGTATGTTGAAAAACTTGTGCTACTTTCATCTACTGATGTTAAACCGGTCTTATACACTCATACATGGAACTCAAGAGTATGAATAAAAAAATAATTTCAGGATGCTATTTTGGACTATTGTTGGTTGCATCCTTGCTGTTAGTGTTTGAAAAAAGCAGTGATATCTATCCTGCACTGATTTCTGTTGGGGTATTCAGCATTCTTTTTGGCCTGACATTTCTGCTTTCAGCGCGCTGGTTATTTTCCGTGGTGTTTACCGGAACTCTTTTCATTATCATCAAATTCCTCAACCAGCTAAAAGTTCATTACTACAAAGATCAACTGATGTTTTCTGATTTGAATATTATGCTTGATCCTTCAAATCAGGAAACATTACATCATTATTGGCTGGCAGGTCTGGCTGTTGCAGCTATGCTGGTCTGGCTAATCTTCAATATGTTCCTGAGCTGGAAAAGTGCAAAGCCAGTTCCGGGTATCAAGTGGCGTGGATTAAGCGTGGTACTGGTTGCTGTCGGGGTCTGGGATGTCAATATGACAGTCAGTGCTTACCATAATGAATGGCAGGCAGAGTTGCCAAAAGGGCGCGGAACGATGACTAATATGGTCATGTCAGCCCGGGATGCACAATATCAGCCTCCCCAATTTGGAGTATCAGCTGATTATTTTTTGCAGCAGGCAAAAAATGTCTCCCTGCCTGAAGTACAGTCAGAAATAAAACCTGATGTGGTGGTGTTATTGCAGGAATCTACGGTCGACCCACATATTTATCAATTACCAACAGGTACCCGATTACCTAATCTCTTTATGTTCGGGCATGATGCCGATGTGAACGCGCAAGGTTTGCTGCGGGTGCAAACTTTTGGGGGTGGAACGTGGTTATCAGAATTCTCTGTTCTGACGGGACTGGATACAGATGATTTTGGCTCGCGTAAAAATGGCGTGTTTTATTTTGTGGTTGATCATTTGCAAAACAGCCTGTTCCGTACGATGAAAGATAATGGTTATTACACCGTTGTACTGACTCCATTCAATAAATCGGCTTATCATGCCGGGCATGCTTACCAGACACTGGGTGTTGACCGCATTATTCAGCCACAAGAGTTGGGTTATCCGGCAAGTATGGATGAGAATTTGTGGAAAATCACCACACAGGATATGTTGTCTTATGTGAAAACTATTCTGGCTAAGGAAACGGATAAACCCATCTTTATTTATTCTCTGACCATGTATGAACACGGGCCTTATGAAGAGAGCCATAGCGATGATTATGGGCTGGCAGGCAAATTGGATAATTCATCCGCTGTCGGAAAATTCAGTCATTATATGGAAAAAATCATAGCATCAGACCCATCGATCAGAGAATTCAGTGAGTTTGTGGCTAAACGCGACAAACCGACCATTTTTCTCACATTCGGTGATCATCAGCCAAATATCCATTTTAACGATTACGCTTCTACCCTTTCTGATCCGGCACATCTGA
This sequence comes from Xenorhabdus sp. PB30.3, assembly GCF_963895965.1. Lineage (NCBI taxonomy): Bacteria > Pseudomonadati > Pseudomonadota > Gammaproteobacteria > Enterobacterales > Morganellaceae > Xenorhabdus > Xenorhabdus sp. PB30.3. The sequence continues at coordinate 7,739 of NZ_CAWQMW010000119.1, forward strand.
CGCAATTTACCATGAGGGATAACCTGAAACAGGGGGCACCGATAACGACCGGTAAACTGACCGATATCTCTTTTCTCGGTGGTATGATTTTGGAAAGAGCACGGTTGAGCGTTCCCGCTTTCTATCAGGCAAATATGACCATGCGTCATTTGTGTGGGGGGGAGCTTAACGACTGTCAGGATAAGGCGCTGGTAGAAAGCTATAAGCATTATATTTACCAGCAGTTATCTGTGGCGGGTAAGGAGTAACCACTGTCTGGCTATACACTTCGCCGCCGCCAATGAAAGAGGCAACTTGAAAGACGAAGTGTATAGGTTTATTTCAGTGGAGTAATGCGGTAAGCACAGCGCCTATCGTCATTCAGAATATATTCAGTTCGTTCTACTTGTGCCTGAAGAATATCCCGGAACATTTTCAGCTCAGTACGACAAAAACTCTGGCAGATACTGGCAGCGGCACAGATGGGGCAGTGGTTTTCGACAAATAAAATAGTGCCATCTTCCTGAATAAAATATTGCGCCATATACCCCTCCTGACAGCGGATTTTAACCAGACGCTCAATCTTTTCTTGTAGATCGGCAGCGCCTTTTAGCGCTGTTTTATATTTTTCAGAAATTTCCTGTTCGCGGGATTGGATCACTACATCCAGTGCGGATTCACCTAATTGCTCACGGATAATCGTAATCATCTGAACGGTTAAATCTGCGTGTGTATCCGGAAATTTGGCGTTCCCTTTGTCAGTTAAATGCCAAAGCTGAATAGGGCGGCCAACCCCCCTTGTTTCAGAGCGTCCTTCAACCAGCCCTTCTTTAGCCAGTTTCACAAATTGTTGACGGGCTGCTTCCCCTGTCGTGCCTAAGAGCTTACCGGCATCTGCGGCTTGCATAGCGCCTTGTGTTTTTAACAGCATCAATAACCGTTCACTAACGGATTGTACGGAAATAGTGCTATTTTCCAAGTCAATGCTTGACATATTGTTGAACCTGACAGTAATTTATTCCAAGATTTACCTTGTTTAATTTAACGTAAGATATTTCACAACTCAACCTGAGTTCAGGATAATAAGCATGATAATAACGAAGGAAAATCGCTGGAGGGATCTGTTTTCCAGTAAAAACGCACCCAGTGCAATAGTACTTTCGATCGGTATCGGGCTGATGGCCGCCAATACCTTAATTGCGATTACGCTCCTGCCTTCTGCTGTAAAGGATATCGGTGGATTAAATCTCTATGCCTGGAATACAACGCTGTTTGTTGTGGCATCCATTATTGGTTCCATACTTTCAGCGAGATTACTGCATACATCAGGTGCGAGAAATGCCTATTTGGTTGCTGCCCTGATTTTTTTAATCGGTAGTTTATGGTGTGCTTTGGCACCAACAATGGAATCCATGCTAGTTGGGAGAACCATTCAGGGACTTGGTGGCGGATTTTTATTCGCACTTTCTTATTCGATGATTAATCTGGTGTTTGAGGAATCTCTCTGGCCTAAAGCGATGGCGTTGATTTCCGGAACCTGGGGAGTGGCAACTTTAATCGGGCCGGCTATTGGTGGCATTTTTGCTGAAATGAATGCATGGCGTTATGCATTTGGCATGATGTTACCCGTGATTTTGCTTTATGCCTTATTTAGTTATCGAATTTTACCTCCGAAGCAAAAACAGAAGACAAGCAAAATGGCTTTGCCCATTACCCAGCTGATCCTATTATCTGTTGCTGTACTTGCTGTTTCCTCAGGGAGCCTGTCACAAGATGTGAGCATTAATATTCTTGGTATTATGACGGCAGTAGTGCTGGTATTTCTGTTAGTTCTCTATGAACGTAAGGCTTCGGTGAAGTTACTGCCTGAAAATGCGCTGAGTCTGAATTCACCTCATCTCATCTTATTCGCAACCATGATGCTTTTAGTTATTGGGTTGTCAGGAGATGTTTTTGTTCCCTATTTTTTGCAAGTTCTGCACGAGCAGTCTCCTTTAGCCTCTGGTTATATGGTTGCAATGGCAGCAATTGGCTGGACTATTGGGGAAGTAATGAGTGCCAGTTGGCAGGGGGCGAAAATGCGTTTTGCGATTGTAAGCGGCCCTGCTTTTATGCTGGTGGGGATGCTGTTACTGCTTGCGATGCTGCCTTATAAATCCTTAGGTGAATGGCAGATAATATTACCAATCATTCTGGGGCTTGGGCTATTTGGTTTTGGTGTGGGCTTTGGCTGGCCTCATTTACTGACTCGTATTTTGCAGGTTTCCAGTGAGGCTGACAGAAATATTGCCGGTTCATCCATTACAACGGTTCAGTTGTTTGCCACTGCATTCGGCTCTGCACTGGCCGGAATGGTGACCAATATATTCGGTTTTTATCAGCCGGGTGGTCTGGAAGGAGCGGCTTCTGCTTCCCACTGGCTCTTTTTACTTTTTGCCATTGCGCCCATACTGGCGCTGTTTACTGCATGGAAATCAGCAAAGATTACCGCAGAGAGCCGATAGAAGCAGCTCATCACCGCAGGCACAGCCTGAAATCCATTACGTATATGATGGCTACATTGGCTTTCCTCAGAAAAGCCAATGTAGACGAAATAGCGCTATTTCCTCACTTCGTACCATATTAAATTCGGCATTATTAGGTAAATTATTTAGATAATTACGGTATTAGACGTCAAAGGAAAGATAAATATAATATATTGCTGCGATATATTAGAAAATAAACCTAAGGATATTTGATGTTCATGATTTCCAGCCAACCAACGGATGGTTTTAGTACCAGTAAGACATCCCCCCAAAGATACAGCCACTCAATAATAAAGCATATTATTATCCTATTTACGCTGCTTTTGAGCATAAGCAGTGTATCCGCAAAAGAAGTTCGACAGGAAACGAAGCTCGTTGAAGTTCCGGCTCTTAGCCAGAGTATTACAGATATACCCAATATCTTGACTAAGAATGAACATCAACGACTGATTCGCCAGCTGGAAAAACTGCGTTCGGAATATAAAGTACAAATGGCGGTTTTGATTGTACCAACGATAGGAAGCGATAGCGTTGAAACCTTTTCTTCCCGCGTATTTGCTGAATGGAAGTTAGGTAGTAAACAGCGTAATGATGGCATTCTGTTTTTAGTGGCATACAATGACCACAAAATGCGTATTACTATTGGTTCTGGCCTCACAAAGCAGCTGCCGGATTCAAAGGTAGCAAATATTCTGAGTAAGGATGCAAAACCGGCCTTCAAAGAGGGTGACTATTACGAAGGGATACGTACCAGTATTGATTCTATTGGGGTATTGATAAAAAACGCAGGGCAAGAGAAAGCACCGCAGGGTGTATCGAACATTGCTGGCGATAACGACAATATTTTAGATAACGTATCATCAGGTGAAGACTTTTCAGCTCCGTTGATCCTCTGGCTGCTTGGTATGGTAATTCTGCCATTGGCGGTGTTCCGTACAGGTGGCTGGTTTAAACGCTTTCTCAAATGCGCCTCAACAGTCGCTGTTATTACGTTTGTACTCAGTCTGGCAGGTGTATTTCCTGCTCTTCCTCTGGGATATTATCTGCTGATTTTCTTCCTGCCAGTTATTCTGGTGTTAATTGTGCTCTTTTTCGGCGCATCGCTGGTGGGTGGATTATTTAAACGCCTCTTTGGTGGGGCGGGTTCTGCATCTCCTGTTAGTAGTTCCGATATATTCGTCGAAAATGCAGAGCTTTCTGATAATAAAGACATTTTCACTGGTGGCGGCGGTAAGAGTGATAATAAGGGTGCCTCAGATAGCTGGTGATTTATTTGGTTAGGAATACAGCATTGATGAATAACTGTAATTTATCTACTGTTGGGATATGAAATTTTTATTTTTGTGATCTTAGCCAAAATAAGTAGATAAAAGCTCTTTTTTTTTTGCTTTTTTCGGGAAGCTGTCAAGAGAATATAAAGGGTTATTTTTAGTCAGTCATATTTTATGGCTGGCTAAAATGAATTTTTTTACATTTTCTTTTTTACAAAAAGGGCATGGATATGAAAAAAGTTTTTTTGTTGTCTTTGCTTACATCAGGATTGGTGGTGGGTTCTTTTGCTTATGCTGATTCACAAAACGCTTCCATTGGTTATGCACAAAGTAAAGTAAAAAATTTCAAAGATATTAAAGGGGTAAATCTCAAGTATCGATATGAATGGGATGACCCTGTCAGTGTTATTGGCTCTTTGACCTATATGGCAGGCAAGGGTGGTTTATCTAATAAATCAGAGACAAAAGGTCTGACAAAACATAAAGGTGATATTAAATACACCTCATTCCTTGTTGGCCCGGCGTACCGAATAAATCCTCAGGTGAGTTTGTATGGCTTAGTGGGATTGGCTTATACAAATGCTAAGATTAATTTCGAGCGTGATAAAGTTAGCGGTGATATATCCAAGAAAAAAGGTTCTTTTGCGTATGGTGCCGGTGTTGAAATTAATCCCATAGATGATTTCGTGATCAACTTGGGCTATGAAGGTACTACGTTCAAAATGGCGGATATGAACAGCCCTATTAATGGATTTAATCTTGGAGTAGGTTACAGATTTTAAGTTCAACATTTTCCCCGCCATCTGGCGGGGAACTATTAGTGTTGGGGAATGGGGTGCTTTAATTCAATCTCAGGGGAATCTGGTAAATAACGACCAGAGCTACTTAGCTGTCGCGCATATGATTAATATTCCGATTTATTTCATGGCGTATCTTGTTTGCAAATATTTCTTTTTCCTGTAACGTCATTTTTTGTTCATACTTGCTAAAGAAATTATCCGGTGAATCAAATAGACCTAAATCCTGTACTATTCCGGCTCGTTGAATATACGTGCTATTATCTCCATGCCATTCAATAGGCGCATTAGCTAAATCATCAATTGCCACACCATAGCCTACAAATTTTCCTTTATGAGTTGCGTATTTTTTCTGTAGCGAAGTAAGATAGCCTTTATCTAAAATGATACCTTCAAAGTTTAGCCATTGCCCATTAATATAGACTTCAACCCATGTATGATAAATCTCCTGCGGAGCCATTTCATATATTTCCCCTAGCATAATTCCGTATTGTAGTGATTTATCAATGGTAAAGCCGTGTAAGCGACAGGGAAGGCCTAGCGCACGAAGAAGAGCCATAAATAAAATAGATTTGGTATTACACTGACCATAACCCATTTGTAATATTTTTGACGCTGTAAGTAAATCATCCTCATTAAATCCAAAAGTAATATCATCTTTAACAAAATTATAAATTACTTTTATTCTTTCAGTCTGAGCCAGGTTTAGCCAGCCTTTCTCGGTAATTAAATGCTGAATATTTTCGGCATAAAAATCTAATAAAGGCGTGCATGAAAGATACTGTTTCATTACCTATTTTCTCCTCGTTTAAATTACTTAAGAGTAAAAAACTTATGAGGAGAAAACTTTCAAAAATCCGCTGATTTTTTTCGCAAAGCTTGGTTTTATACCCATCAATTTTCTGGCTGTGGAGGAAAGATGTGAAGCACTATCGAAACCACATTGCATGGCAGCATCTGTTACTTTTTTACCTTCGGCAATTAAAAATAGAGCATTAAGAAGCTGGTGAAAAAGAATATAACTTTTTAGATTCCCCCCTGTTTTTTCAGAAAAAAGATGTGATAAACGACTTGAGGAAAGAGGTATTTTTGCTGATATATCAAGGACACTATGATAGATTTTTTGTGAAAAAATTAGGTGACCTAATATAGCTTTTAAACGGTTATCACCTATTGTGTGATTAAGATTGCAAGTTTGTGTCAGTACCTTTTTATGTAGATTATCCCAGTGTACGAGATAAGTTTTTTCCTGCAATGAAGTATATTGAGCTGATATTGCCCTACACTCAGATGCTAATTTATTGTAATCCAATACTACATAATTTATTTTTCCATTTATTAACTGATGCTTTAAACACAATCCTAAAGGAGATGTATGGTTAATCAATGTCAGCCAATAAAACCTGTTATTCAATGTAACATCATGAATGACATCGCTATTAATTAGAATCGATTTAGTTTGTAAAGTTTGCCCAGAAATAGTAACCGTTATGGGTTTGCCATCTAAGGAGATCAGTAATTGCAGAAAAGTGTGCTTATGAGCATTAGTCTCAATATCTGTTCCGATGAGTGTTAGATGATCTTCAGCTGCAAATGCTGTTACAAATGGAACAGAAGACATATTTTATGACCCCTTAGTAGAGCGTATTTATATTATGGGTATTACCATAAACCATAAGTTTATTACCAGAAAATACGGCACGAATTATCAGAAAGAAGCCGTTCGTGCCGTGATATTTTCAGGTTAATCCGCTAATAACGCGGCCCAGATTGCCTACTATTAATGTAAGAAAAACAAAGCACTCCTATTGCCAGAACCAGACAATAAACGATAATCGGCCAGGTAGTGGTATTGGAAAAAAGTGTAATAGTGAGCGTTCCACCGATTCCCAACAACACCCCACCCAGACAGGAGTAGAATGCCGTTACCGTTCCGGCCATATGATCAAAACCCTGTAGTGCACCATTAGGTGCGACTGCAATTGCTATAGCGATTCCAACTCCGACAAGCCACATCGGGATAATGAAACCCAATACTGAATTAGGTATGAAAGTTTCTCCGGCTGATAACAACAATGCTCCTGCTATCAGGCAAAACATACCCATTCGTAACGTATTCAGTAGCCCCCAGCGGACGATCAAATTTCCCACACTTCGCGCTGCTATCATCATTGCGATAGCTACCGTGGAAAACAGCAAGCTGAAAGTCATTTGTGATAATCCTTGCCGGTTCATCATTACCCATGGAGCGATTGAAAAGAAGACGAAGAAGCTCCCTAGACCCGCACTGTAGCAGAATGTATACAGCCAGAAATTCATGCTTTTTACAGGAAGAAGTAGCTGCGACCATTTTAATGCTGCCGTCCTTTGTTGCCGCGTTTCTGGGCAGAATATCCCGTACACAATAACCGTAGCTGCCATCGCAATTCCCAATAAAACAAAAATTGCGCGCCAACCCAGCCAGACATCAACCAGTGTTCCGAGCAAAGGCGCTATAGCCGGAACCATAGCAAGCATAGAGCCGAGCAAGCCATAGATAAAGTTGATTTCTTTGCGGCCAGAATAAATATCGCGCACAGCAGCGAACATCGCTACGAGACACGCTGAAGCTCCGCAGGCCTGAATAATTCTGAAACCCAAAAAGATTTCTGGTGATGAAGTGATGGCAAGGCCAAATGAAGCTAACGTGTAAACAACGCCACCACTAAGTAAAACCGGGCGGCGACCGAACCTGTCTGACAGCGGGCCAAAGAGAAGCTGACCGACTCCAAATAGGATCATGTATACCGTCAACGTCAGTTGGATTGTTCCTGCTCCGGCATCAAGAGCATCAGCAATGAAAGGCATTACGGGCAGGTACATATCCATCGCCAGCGATGGCAGTAAATTAAATGGAGATAACAATAATATTGTGGCGGTAAGAGAATATTGCCAGGAAAAATCTTTTGTGTGCACGAATCCATCTCCTAAAGTTAAGGATTTGGCAGCGTGCTCATAGAATTGATAGGTTCTTGAGGACGCCGCAACAATCGAAAAAACGAGGATTGCTGCGGCTTATCTATCTGTTGTGTATTCGTTGACCATTCTCATCGGGTTATCCTGTTAATTTGAGAGACAAAGCGTCTTAAATTACGATGGATACTTTATAGACGATAATTCATTTTTTCTAACTATTTTTATCTAATTGTGATAGGACCGGCATTTATCTGTTCGTCGTGATGTGGTTGTAAATTCTGCTGTAATAATTCAACGCATTCTTGTGCACCACGCTTAAGCGCATTTCCTTTCAGGCACACAACATGTATAGGTAATACTAATCCATTTTTTGTATTACGGAATTTCAGTTGTTTCAGCGATCCGTCAATTAATTTTTCTTTAATGAGAGTGTAAGGAAGATTTCCCCATCCCATACCTGCTTCAACCAGACCGAGTGCCATCGAAAAATTATCCGTGCGCCAATATTTAGTTGCGACCTGAGTACGAAGATCACTCGGTTCACGATGATGACTGGCAATAATAATCTGCCGGGTTTGGACTAGATCCTCAATATAAAGGGAAGTCTGATGAGATAAAGATGGATGGGATGATGAGATTGTTGCGATAAATGATTCATGACCAATGCAATAAATTTGCTCCTGTGGATTAACATGTAATCCGCCAAAAACTAATGCCAATTGAATACGATTCTGGTGCAGTAAAGGCAGAATATCATCCTGAGGAGCGGTAATAATCTCAACATTCATTAATGGATAACGTTGATTAATTGTATGCAAAGCAAGGAATAATTTTTGTGGATTAACTCCCGTAGATACCCCAATAGTGAGTGTACTCTCGACTCCTTGCGTCAATTCATGTGAAAAAACATTAAGCTGACGTAAGTTATCGACTATCTCCCGCGCGTAAGGAGCCAAAGTTTTTGCTTTCTCAGTCGGTACTGGCTCCCGGCTCTTTCGATCAAATAAGGCAAATCCCAACTCCGCTTCAAGATTAGCAATTGCCATGCTAACCGCAGAAGGAACCCGATGTAGTGTTCTGGCTGCGGCTGAAAATGAGCCTTTATCTAATACTGTCAGGAACACGAGTAAGTTGTCACTAGTGAATGGCATATCCAACCTTTCAATAAAACTGATAGTAGTTAACTTTTATTATCACGTTTATTGATTTAACTTGCCAGTTTCAAAATAACAGCACAAAAACAGGTTTCGAATAAAATATGCAGGGCATTAAACGTAAAGTAGTTTTCATTACTGCTTATGAAGTTATCGGTTGGATGATTTCATCGCTGACACTCGCTTTCTTATCTGGTAATTCGGCGGGCGTTACAGGTCCCCTGGCTCTGGTCATTACAACCATTGCGGTCAGTTGGAATTTTATCTTTAATACATTGTTTGAGTTCTGGGAATCGCGTCAGCAATCACACATCCGGACATTCCGGCGTCGAGTCGTACATGCTGTTTTATTTCAGCTAACTTTGGTTATCTTCTTAATCCCGCTTATTGCATGGTGGCTTTCAATTAGCTTACTTCAGGCGCTCATACTGGATTTCGCACTAATTATTTTCATCCCTATCTATACGTTCTTTTTTAACTGGGCTTTTGACAAAATTTTCGGATTGCCCAAATCCGCTCTTCCACAGGAAGAAAGCGTGCTTCGTTAGGATAAAGGATTTAGTGGTACATACTTGGATATATGTGCAATCAAGGTGTACCACGAGATTGATAGAGCTATAAGCTAGGGATGAATCCTTCATTTTTCAACGATTGAATGACGCCTCTTATCAAATATGAATGAGATATATCAACTGTGTAGCTTCTGGCTTTATCTGATGTTGGTCCTAATAGTTTCTGTTCTACGAGTTTAGATATTTGATATGTTATTTGCGCTGGCTTAAGTTCAGGTAAAACCTCTTTCAAGTCCCCTGCTTTAATGATGCCTGCTGTAACTGCTTTTCTCAGTATTTTTGCCTCAATATTGCTGAGAACGCCTTTTTCTAAGGCAAAGATTATTGCTGGAAATAAAATTTTCTGGCTCAAAAATTTTAGATTAGTTAGCTGGTCTACCTTTTTTAACTCGGTAGATATGCCACCTAATACATAAGTACACCATTCTTCAAGTCCTTCATTCGTCCCGAGATCGGCTTTTGATAGCATTGCGTAATATTTGTTTCTATCATTGCAAAACACTGCTGTAGGATTGAGAACTCTACCACCAGCTTGAACATTAAACCCATACTTGATAAGTAATGCGTAAGTCAGCAATCTTACCGTCCGCCCATTTCCGTTACCGAAAGGGTGAATCCATCCAAAGCGATGATGGGCAAGAGCTATCTTCATTAAATCATATTTAGGGTTGTCTGCCCGGTTAATGAAAGAGGCTAGTTCATTCATATAGCTAGGTACTTGTATGCTATCAGGTGGAAGGTGTGCTGATTTCCCTATGCTCACGCTATAATTACGATATTGACCGGGTGTTTTATCTCCTTCACGTTGTAAATTACTGACAGCAAGTGAGTGTAATTCTCTTATAAAATATTCCGTTATTTTGTCACCACTTTTAATATATTCATCTATAAAGCTCATTGCTTTTTCAATGTTTTCGATTTCTTTCAATTGGTCATCTTGGCTTTGAGTTCCTGCAATTTTGCTTTCAACGTAGTCAGCGAGGGTTGTATGGTTGCCTTCAATTCTGGCTGAGCCAAGACTTTCAAGCATATGAAAGATTTCTTTTAACTGAGTAAAAAGTGATGGATGTACATTAGTTTCTAGACGTAAGTGTCTTAATAACTCTAGCTCAGTAATGGCATCCACAAGAGGAGAGTCAAAACTAGGATTTAATAATTCGAGTTCAAAGTGATTAAATGTAGCCATATCTTAAAGTTATCTCAAAGGTTAAGTTTTCAATATCTCTAAAATAAAGAAAAAAAGTGATTATTTATGGTGCGTTATGAATCATAGTGACTCACTCGTATCTCAAAAGCAAGGTTATGGAGATCTCAAATATAGCTGTTCTGTTATCTCAACAAGTCACAAATTTTAACGGATAGGATAGGTTCAACCATGATGGTATTGCTTGTAACTTCCGGCTATTATTCTGAAAGCAAAAAAGCCAGTAATAACTTGTATTATCTGGCTTTGTGAAATGTTGTGAGAGGTTAAGAAACGTTATTTGAATCTATTCATTGAGTATGTAGCGTTAAGCCTTGTCAATACTGGATTTGCTGTGATTAATATTTTCTAGAGGTACACCCTTTGGTACACGCTAAATCGAGGTGTACCACTGAATTGATAGAAATGTGTTCTCTGGAGGGTTTGCCATCCAAGAATAATACTCTTTGTAAAATATCTTTCACTTGATAAGCTCACCTCATAAAGAGGTTAGCGTGGTATTTTCATATCTTCCAGTTGAGAAAAAAGGCGGTAAAATCTAACTGCATCAGACTTGATAGTTATAAATGATTTCTCTTTATTTTCTATATTGTTATCTTCAAAATCACCTAAATAATCATAGTGGTAATAAAAAATATGATTCCAATAGGCTAGTGTCTTATTAAGAATATAATTGTTGCTGTCATACCACTTATTGATTAGTTCATACAAAGCATAACTTTGTGAGTCTCCATCTATAGCATTCGCAGTACGTAAAAAATCTAGCTTGATTAAACAAAAAAGCGATTGTTCTAGATTCACATCCTCTGAACCAAGTTCGTCACAAAGAAGACTGAAATAATATTTCACCTCATGTGATTCAACCTGCTTGTCTAATGAAAATGACGCAAGAATATAAGCATTATTACTATCATAGCCTGATACAACCAGAGCTTCTGCCCAATCAATGGTTAATGTGTTGACCTCAATAGTTAAGATATAGTGCTCAACAAGGTAGCGGAGGCATTTTAGTTCATGTAATGAGAGGCTTTGATATAGCATGTTTCACCGCGTTTTGTTTTTACCTTAAAAATGATGTGGGCTTAGTGATCGTGTCTAGTAATTGCTGCCCCATATCATCGGTTTGTCAGCACCTCTATTGTATGCTTGTAGCGCTGTATAATCGAATCAAACTCTGCATCCAGAACGTTTGCGATATCGGCACACGCTTGAGTTGTATATACGCATAATTTACTGTCGAATATGTCCAGAACTTGCATGTATTTTGTACATTTATTCAATTTAATCAAAAAATAGATCTCGGCATAGCTCACCTTTAACCATGGCCTTTTTTACATCCTCATATAACGCAGCCAATCGTACTTTAAGCTACGCAGGTATAATTTTGCGACCTAGACAGGCTCATTTGGATCACGTCACTACATCACGCTCACGCCATGTAATCCCCACGAAATAAACGTAATCTCCACGTAAAACGCACTACACCGCACCCGCCTGCACGTTTTGGATCAAAAAGTTTTTTCAGTTTGAAAATTCTACAAACCAAATCGCCAGACCGCACCCGTACTGGCTGTGTGAGGAAAATCTCAAACTGAAATGAGTGAAAAGAATTTCAGTAAATTTCAGTCTTTTATCCAGTTACACTCTGGGGGTTAAATTGTATTTATTTGAAATTAAATGATTTTTCTATTTTACGTGAGATTTTTACTTGGGCGGAAACCCAACATAAAAACCGAAAAGCCAGTCTTTATGCAGGGTAAGATGAAATGTAAACTGAAATTGCGTGAAAAATTTATTTTCACTGTTCCCGTTCTGTACCTGACAATTCTAGCCAGAAAGTGTTGATGCTAATTCTTAGATTACTACAACTCTAATACATGATTACTTGGATCTTGTATCAACTTACTAGGGCGTATGGAATGTGAAAAACTCATGCTTAAAACGTATGTATGACCACATTCAACATCATTACAACAACAATAAATCTCCGGTATGTTATCCAATCCTTCCCTTTTAATTTTTTTGATTGTTGCCTGATCACCGCACTCTGGGCAATAAACTTTTAATACTTTCATTATCGATAACCCTCATATCAATTGCCTGCCAGAATAAAGCTAATTTAATACATACCTTTCTATTTTCAGTGGTAACAGTGGTAACACTGGTAACAACGTTGATTTAAAAGAGATTAATGTGTTACCACTCCAAAAAACGAACTGGTAACAAGTGGTAACAGCCTATTTTTGTTACCAGTTGTTGCCACTCGCAAAAATTGACTGGTAACAGTGATAAGCCTTGGTATGACTGGTTGTTACCAGTGTTACCACTGTTACACATTAAATATAAGACAGTCAGTTTTATCCTGATTATTCGGCAGAACCTAAGACGTCACTGTTAAATAAGTAAACCCGTTTAAGCCCTATTTCTGGTAGGCGTATACTCGTTTGTATCCTGCCGTCCTTGCCTGCTTCTAACCAACCTTTCTCAACACATAAGCGGGCCACTTTGCGCGAATCAAAGCCCTTGCATATCTCTTTCCATGCGGAGGACAAAACATAAAATTGAACAGTTGGATCTTGATTGCCAGTGCCTTTTTCAACACGACGAAAGCCCATCATATTGATAGGACGACTATTCTCATCGTACCAATCCGCAAAGCGGCTGAATTGGTTACGTGAAATAAAATCGGTCACTTGCTCCAATGCAGTAATGTCTTCCTGATTAGCAGTATGTCCGCGCTCTTTCATCCATGCGGCTAAACATTTCTCAGCCGCTGTATACGCTTCCCCTTGTTGCCAGCCTGTAATTCCTGCCCTTGTTGCAATTTCTCCTGCCATAGCAACAAGAGCAAAACGGGTAATTGCACGACCAACCTGATTACCCGCATTCTCTGGCATCATTTTTGCGGTATATTCTTTCAATAAGGCCTTAGCTGTTCCTGAGATAAACGTGAGGTCATGAGTGAGATATTTCAGCCAATCACGGAACGGTGAGCCATGATATTTAGTCACGGCGTGCTCAAGATACTCAGCCAGTGATTTACCGCTGGTAAATTGGTGCAACTCTTCAAAAACACCGTGTTTACCGGAATCACTCGGAATTTGGATCATACGGACTTCCACACCTGCATAAGTACGTTCACCCGCATTTGACGCATGTTCAACTAAAGAAAGTTCCCCTGTTGATAAGAAAAGTAAATTCCAGCGGTTGGTTTCTCTGACACTTCCATCTGTTTTCGCTCTGGCTTTCCCCTGACCATTTGCCAGCATATAGGCAATATTACCCGCCTCACGCCCGTCAACTTCTCTGATTTCGTCTAGCATCAATGTTGCATCATTACGGCGACAGGCTGTACCTTCAAGTGCATTGCCGGTTGCCCGCCAGGTATACCAGTAATCCGTTCCGCCACAGACAGACGCAGCCACTTTCATTGTGGTTGTCTTACCATCGGTGGATTCACCTTTTAAGTGATAGCCACCGCCACCGACACCCACTAATTTCAGCAATGAGGAGGCAAAGGCTAAACTTACGGAAAAGGCGAGCCTTGCGTTTCCTGTGCAATATTTGCCGATATGCTCTCTCCATTCCTCACTGGTGCCTGAGACTCTAAAATCTTTTCCCTGAACACTGGAGGTTTGAAGAATAACGGAATCTGCGCCTGTGCCGACAACTTCGTCTTGCAGAACATAGACATTACCGTGCCACCCGGTTTTATTGACACAAGTCACCTTTCTCTCTGGACGGCATAGTGAAATGTATTCCATCAAGTGTGCCCGTGCCTGCCCTGAAATATTGATGTAGGATAGGCCGTTGACCAAAAGCACGCGGCGGAGCTCTTCACCGCTACCGCTGAGCATTTCCATCGGCATAGCCCACTTACGGCAATTACCGTAAGTATCTTCCCATTCTAATAACCGTCCGTAATTACTACTGTCAGCATCACAGGTAATTGCCGTTACTTTTATCGGGCTGCTAATTTTGATGTTCCTGACTTCGGTATCACCATCCGATTTATTGACGAGCTTGTCGTACCATAAATATTCTTGAGTCAGTCGGAAGCCTTGCGGTAAATAGGTTTTATCCTTTCCGCAATAGGTCATTTCTTCAAAGAAAGCCTCTTTTACCTTGTTATCGCTGTTTTCCTGTCGGTAATCATCCCAATCTGCTTTATAGTGAGTCGGTGGCAATGTGACCCAGCCATCTACCGCCTTAGCCGCTTTTTCTGCCCATAACTTGCCCGTATTCTCCTTACCATCAATAAAATCGTTGTCACCGGCAATAATGATTTTTGCCTGTGGCCACAGTTCTCTCCATTGTTGCGCTACCTTGACCAGATTAGTGGCAGCCACAGCCGCCACGATGAAAGAATCAATCACTTTTGACAAGCTTAATCCTGTAGCAAAACCTTCTGTAATCACCACCTGTTCAATGTTTTTATCCGTTTTATCCGCGACAATAATAAATGAACCTGAAAGCGCAGAACCGGATAGCAGGCTCTTTTCCCCTTTCGGGCTGATTAATTGCCCGCCTTTAATTGAAATTTGGTTATCAACTAATGGTAATAAAAGTGAGCCAATTGGAAAAATCATCTCACCTTGCGTATATTGTTGCTGCGTAATTAAATATTGATGATGAGTTAAGCCTTTATTTGAGAGATATTGGCTTTCCCCTGAAAGAGATAAACCTTTCAGTTTTTCAAATAATTCGATACCTTTTTGTGTGCCAGCCTTTTTTATTCTGGTTGGCGTTATTTTTTTGAATTCAGGCAGGTGGAGTATTTTATTGATTTCAAAACATGCGGTTTTAACATCCTGACCTGTCACCAATTTAATTAAATCGAGTCCGTCACCGTTACCACAGTGATTACAAAACCACGTTCCTTTACCGTTTTTATCATCAAACCGAAAGCGATCTTTGCCTCCACATTTAGGGCAAGCACCGTGCCTGTTATTTTCAGGGACAGATACGCCTAAATTACTTAAAATATAATACCAGCGCCCGTTGGCTGCTTTAACGATATCCGTCACAGTAGGTATACTTGTTGGCATCGTTGAAATGTCAGGATAGTTTTGATTATTCATTATTTAATGTCCCTATTCATTAAGCTGCTTTCCTCAATAATGAGTTCAATTTTTTCCGATAAACACTCCATGACGGCTGCCATACCTTCGCCTGAAATATGCTTACCTGCGCTGTTGTTTAATAATTCAGCGAAGCATGCTGTCATTTGCGCTACTCTTAATAGCTCATTTTCTGCGGTAGCAGAAATGACGGTATTTTTATGGGGGGTATTTTTCATGATCAATGTCCTCTTTTTGGTTGCACAGGTAAACGACCTGCAAACAAGAGAACAAAATCATGAACGAGCAGCATTCTTGCATTGTGTTCGTCTGACGCGGTAGCCTCGACACGGCAGGGTTTAGCGGTAATATCAGAACGTTTGACGCACAGGAATAGAAATTTAAATTGAGTTTGGGTAGGGACTGCCATCATAAAGATGATCTCCTTTACTTTATCAAAGGGATCACCGCCAGAGTTTCCACGCTCAATAGGGGCGGTGACGTTATCAGAGGTGGAAATACTGGTAGTAAAGGAAACCAGCCACCCTTTCGGGTGCTCCGACAACGCCACCATTGAATTCAGATAGGCGTAAGCCGCCATTAGATAGGCATTATTTACGACACAAAAAAAGACGCATGTGGCGTCTACTGTCGCCTTTACTATTCTCAGGTTTCCACGCCTGACGTTAGATTTTGCTAACGTTTTTCCAATATAGCCCAACCGATCAGACGGATGCAACCTTTTTATTTTCATGATTAAAATCAGCTTAAACTGCGAAGTTGATAGGAGTGAGAAAATAGCCCAGCCTAAACCGGGCAAAAGCGTTAACCTGCGGAGATAGCGGTAAACCAACGATTTTTTGTATTTTTAAGTCCATCCGAAAGATCAAAGGCTATCGGCGAACTAATCGAAAACTTACTTTTCTTGTGGGAAAAGTGAGAACGGTTAATACTGAATTTTAATCTATCGGTTCCGACACTCGCAGGACTGTCTGTCACAGCAAGACCAAATAAATAAAAGATACCCTTACCTTGAAAATCCTCTTCAACTTCGATAGAGCAGAATAATTTTTGCCCCTGCCTGTTATATTCCATGAGTTTTAGATTTGGTCTTAATCGCACGTAGAGCCGTGCTTTTCCATCAATGACATCCGTTCTAGCAGCGAGCACTTCCCCTAAATTATCAAGTTCTCGGTTATGTTCTTCCCAGATTAACGCGGTGTAATAGTTGGTATCGTAGGTTTCTGCAATTTCATACAGCCATTGTGCTTCGATAACACGTTTATCGACGGTTTGCCCTTCAGTTGCAACACAAATCCAAGTGGTCGTTAGCTGTACTTCACTCATAGCGAAAATACTTCCTCTTCAATGTGGATCGCATTTTCATCAACGGCTGCATAAAGGTTTATATCCCCTAAGCCGTAACCCTCATAACGCAAGTAGCTGTGCTCATAGGCTTTTCTTTCGTTAACAAACTCCGCGCGAAAACGTCGGCTATTCTTTAGCGTATAGATATGCAAATTATCTAACGTGGTTACAACCAATCGACGACCAGGCATAAACGGAGGAATGAGCGCAAAGCGTCCCGCGATGGTACTGAGCGCTATTTGACTGGCTTGAATATCTGCCGCTTTATCTGAAGCACTAAATAACTTTTCCCGATAGAGCGCTGCCAGTTCTGAACCGACTAATACCACTAAGCGAGGATCTTCTCGGAACTCTTCAGGAATTTTCTTGGTGATAAGATAATTTGCGATAGCATCTAAATTTGGGAAATTCCCATTCTTACCTAAGACAATTTTATCGGTGATCACTTGTGAACCCTGATTAAATTCTTTCGCTATTGCGTGCCAGCCCCGATTAACATCTTGCCCGCGTTTATAGATATCGGGCTGAGTCGGAAATGCACAGAATTCACCATTAAAGCCGATTCTAATCATGTCTAACGATACTGTTTTAGAGAATAAGTCAGACATCACTTGAGTAAAGTGTTCATCATCACCACTGCCACTGTTGGCAATCAGTGACATTTGTTCATAAGAAATTGCAGCACAGGTATCTGTTTCTTCTAAAGCATAAGGTGCACTTTCCATTTTGGCGCGTTTATGGAATCGTCCGTCAAAGATTCTTCCTGTATGGAGGGTATTATCGCCTAAACTAATTGTGTCGCCATTTTCTTGGCTAACATCCGCTAACGTTAACTTATTTAAAAACCAACTTGAATCTGAAATAGCTACACGTAATAAATTTTCAGATGTCGGAGAAATAGAAAAAGTATCACTATTGCTAGAGGAATATTTAGCCCCACGGGTAAAATTGGCATGAAAAACTCTAGCCACATCAGGAATGGCAGTAATATACATAATGATTTCCTTATATTTTAAATTACATGTAATTCAATTTATCTTTAATTCTTTTTTTAGCATTAACCATAGCCTTCACGTACTCATCAGCGGTCAATGCGATTTTCAAATAACCATTCTCTTTGCTATAATAATTTCTATAGTAATCAATTCTATAAGATGGAGTATGAATTAAATCGTATTTATCTCTCGGATAAGAACAATTTTTTATAACTATATCAATGCAATTTTTCAATTTATCCATTGCTGACATAATAAATTTGCATGTGTTACTATGCCCCCAACCCATTTCGGATGATAGTGAATTTAAATACACTATTTCTCTTGGAATGGGTTCTAATAATTCTTTTTTAAACCCCGTTGTTTTTTCAGATAATAGCCATTCAATGACCGGGTTTAATAAACCATAGAGACCACTCATTTTTTCCAGTTTACCTCTCTCGCGCTCAATAGAAACTTTTTTACTTTCTACTTCGCGATGCATGTCAGTAATCCAAACACGGGTACTGAGATGATAACCCGCAGGTTTGTTTATTTTACCGTTTTGAGCGCTATTTAATATATCAACCAAGTTTTTAAGTTCAACTTCCTCTTTTTCGGGAAGCTTTGAATAACTCGATACGATACTTTTTCCTCGTTTAATGAGGAGTTTTATTTCTTCTACAGTGGGAAGAAGATTATCAAAATTAAAGCCTGTTAGTTCAGTAAATTTTTTAATTGAATCTTTCATATTTGCCAGTTTATATAACTCGATAATTCGAACCATAAACCCGGTATCCTTGCCGTTCTCTGTAAACGGTATGAACTTGTAATTAAAAATATATGATAGATTTTCATCTTTATAGAATGACACTTCATTCATAACCTTTATCCTTTTTTGGTTATATATGGGCGTGAAAGTTCAACACCTATTTAATTGATACTTTTAGGGTTGCTATTTATGTTGAATGAGATTTAATTTATCAATAAATTTATATAACTATATTGATTCTCTGCGTGATTTTTTATTTTCTACCCATTCACGTATTTCCGCTGCATCAAAGACAAAAAAACCATCCTCTAACTCAAAAGGCTGCGGTATCTTTTTATCTTTAATCCAA
Organism: Xenorhabdus sp. PB30.3; assembly: GCF_963895965.1. Lineage (NCBI taxonomy): Bacteria > Pseudomonadati > Pseudomonadota > Gammaproteobacteria > Enterobacterales > Morganellaceae > Xenorhabdus > Xenorhabdus sp. PB30.3. The sequence goes on from NZ_CAWQMW010000119.1 coordinate 26,719, forward strand.
CGGTGTAATGTTGAATCAGATATACCTAGGAAGTCAGCAGTATGGCGTTTACGTGCATTACCGACTTCAGGATATGGGCTGGTATTTTTCATGCGTGGATTTTTCTGCTTCGTCATGCTGCCTCTAGCCTCCCTATGTTATGTCTATCTCTGCTGTGACGTGTTGAGAGCATTCTAGGGCTTAAAAAACGCGATATCCATCAAGAATGGAATCCATTGAAATAATTCTTAAATCCATTAGAACTTTTATAATCCATTAAAAACTAATGGTTAGTGATGAAATTTTAATACTAAGATTAAAGTCAAAGAATTAATAATTATTTTAATTATATCAATATGATATGTAATTTATGTCGAGTGGTAATGTGCGTGGGTTAGTAACCATGTCAATACCATGTAAAACTATGTCATACCATAAGTAATACTGAGCAACATTGACCATCATTGATCACTATTGCTCGTCACTGATCGTCACTTTTGCTTACTTTGCAAGCAACAATATTCACAGGTAGGTTTATTTAATTTAGACTATCGCTTATGAACTAGCTGCTCATCTTTCTCATTTAAATAGTAGTCGGCATCGCCCAGTTTACTAAAGAATGTGGATCGCCCAACACCAACTAAAAAATCGTTTTTCTTCATATCGTCAACTAACTTTTCGATATCATCATAAATTCTTTGTTTAATAGGACTACCTATTGAGCCGTAATTGTTTGATGGTTGACATCCTTTTATACTTTTTTCTTGAAGTAGTAATACGAGCAGTCCGATTAATTTGTAAGTTCCTTTTTGTTCATCATTTTTTCGATATTGCCCCTGACCTTTTTTATTCTGTAGTGCTATTTTCTCAACTAATGCACGCCCACCAAAGACCTTAATATATTCTTCCCATCCACCATTTTTTTTGTGCTCTTTGCATAAATTGTCTAAAGCTTGCTCTATTCTTGACGCTATGACCTCTGGGATACCTTCTATTAAGCTCAGGCATTGATATGCAGCACCAAACACAATATCCGAATCAATGGCATTATTTGTGTGTGTTTTTTTTTCTCGGAACAAGCTGAGGGCGTTCACATTACTTAAAATAGCACTTCTTATATTGTGGACATTTTTTGAATATTCATCTGGTACGTTTGTCATTGATGTATAAGGGTCTAAACCATAGATTGAAAGGGCTACAGCACTAGGAGTCGCAGTTCCTTGTGAGGCAAATAACTTTAATACATCAATTTCAGGTATTGTCATAAAAATTTCCTTTTAATTTGCTTTATTGGGGTCACGTTGTAGTCTTCGCCTCTCTCTAAAGCTACCAATAAATCACACCACTTAGTCAATGCAGCTCTACGTTCGTCAAAGTAATCATGCCTGTTATAAATGCCCTCAACGCCTTTTATACGATGATTTAAACAACGTTCAGCCACAAAGGGATCAACACCTAGAGCGGCTAAATGTGTTCTGGCGGTTCGCCTAAAATCATGGATCGTGAAGTTAGGTATGCTAACAGGTAATGCACGCCTTACTTTGGCAAGTGCAACGGGTAGGGTGGTTTCCTGAATATGTGGAATCATGCGATGTTGCATTTTTCTGGCTGGCAAAACGTATTGACTACCACAGGACATGGATTTTAATTCCATAAACCACTCTATAACCTGTGGGCATAGTGGAATATCTACCGCATCACCGTTTTTGCTACGTTCTGCCGGAAAATGCCAAACACCATTGGCAAAGTCGAATTCCTCCCAACGAGCGGCGCATAATTCCATTTTACGCAAACATAGAGCAAGCAGTATCTTAAAGCTGATTTCATTCTGGCGGCTGATGATAGACGTTCTAAACGCCCTCAGAACGATGATCAATTCTTCTCTGGTTAGCCATCTATCGCGTGATACCTCTTTCCCGCCTGCGTCTGCAACCTCGAAAGCTGAACAGGGATTTACATCAATGAGCTGACGCCTGATAGCGTAGTCAAATATGCGCCTAACCCACCTGAGAACGTCTGTCGCTATGGTAGGTGCGCCTCTATCAACGATGCTTTTTAGTATTTCATCAATATGATAGGGCTTAACATCCTCAATCTTCATATCGCCGATACGTGGGTTAATATCTTTGTCTATTCGCCTGCGGAGTATGTCGGGGTGCTTCCAGCGAGGAAGTATCTGGCGCTCGAAGTATTCGGCTGCTAGGTCTGAAACTTTGATAGCATTCTTTTCAGCCTCAATTTTTGCTAGTGCTTCAGCTTTGCGCTCCTGTTTTTCTCCTGCAACGTCATAGCCTAAAGAAACACGCGCTGATAGTTCTCTCGTAAGTTCTCGTGCTTTTGATAGTGATAGATAAATGTATGAACCTAAAGTTATCACTCTGGGCGTACCTGCAAACTTATACCTAAAGCGCCATATGGGGTGTTTAAAGGTTTTTCGATAGCATAGATATAGCCCATTGCCGTCCGCTTTTCCTTCGAACCTTTCGCCGGATTTTATCCATGCCCTGATCTCTTTATCGGTGAGTTTAGGCATTGTGTAATCTCCAATATAAAAAATAGATGTGTACCACTAAATGGGTTTCTATAATGGCAGTGGTACACCCTAGTGGTACACGCTAATCATGCGCTACTGTGATTCGCTCTGCAATGCTCTGATAGTAAAAAAGCCAGATATAACAATATATATCTGGCTTTATGATTTTCTCTGAAATGCTAAGAAACCTTATTCAATATTTTGTATTTGCTCACGCATCTGCTCAATCAACACTTTCAACTCAATCGCAGAATTTGTTACATCGGAATTAATTGATTTTGATGCCAGCGTATTCGACTCGCGGTTAAATTCCTGCATCATGAAATCCAGCCGACGGCCGACGGCTTCTTTCTTTTTCAGAATATTACGTGTTTCTTTGATATGTGCGTCTAAACGATCCAGCTCTTCCGCTACATCAATACGCTGAGCCAACAAGATAAGTTCTTGTTCAAGACGGTTGTTTTCTAATTGGATTTGGGCTTCTTCCAGCTTAGTTTGTAAACGCTCTCTTTGCCATTGCAGGATGGCCGGCATCTGTTCACGAACTTTACCCATTTCTACTGTTACGGCATCTAAGCGCTTCTCGATCAGCGCCTTAAGTGCCTGACCTTCAGTTTCACGGCTTTGGATAAAGGCATCCAGTGCCAGATCGAGTTCTGCCAGCAGTTGTGCGCTGATGGCATCCAGATCCTGTTCTTCGGCAGACATTACACCCGGCCAGCGCAGGATATCGACAGGGTTGATTTCCCCTTCGTTGCTCTGCTGTTTAATCCAGCCAGCGGCTTCAACGAGCTGTTTTGCCAGCTTTTCATTAAGAATCAGTGTGCCCTGAGTGCGGGTATCCAGTTCAAAGCGCAGGTTACACTCCACTTTGCCGCGAGTCAGGCGGGAACGAATACGCTCACGGATGACGGGTTCCAGACTTCTGAATTGCTCCGGCAGACGAATGTAAGTTTCCAGGTAACGTTGATTGACAGAACGCAGTTCCCAGGCCGCGTTTCCCCAGTCTCCCTTGATATCTCGCCGCGCAAAAGCGGTCATGCTACGGATCATAACTCATTCCCAATTTATAAAATGATGAAAGATTATAACGCTCCATGCAGATGCAGGATAGGCATTCGCCACGTTAGGCCGTATAATGCGCCCCCAATAAAGTATTAACAGCGGAGAGAACACTATGAGCCAGATAGGAATGCGTCCGGCAGGAAGAGCAGTAGAGCAGGTTCGTCCTATTACAATCACCCGTAATTACACTAAACATGCGGAAGGCTCAGTTCTGGTTGAGTTTGGGGATACCAAGGTGTTATGTAATGCCTCCGTTGAAGAAGGGATCCCCCGTTTCCTGAAAGGTCAGGGGCAGGGCTGGATCACAGCAGAATATGGTATGTTGCCGCGGGCGACAAATACCCGCAATGCCCGTGAAGCAGCAAGAGGCAAGCAGACTGGCCGTACAATGGAAATCCAGCGTCTGATTGCCCGTTCATTGCGTGCGGCAGTCGATCTGAAAAAGCTGGGTGAATATACCATCACGTTAGACTGTGATGTTATTCAGGCAGATGGCGGCACGCGTACTGCCGCGATTTCCGGCGCATGTGTGGCTCTGGTAGATGCACTGAATAAACTGGTTGCTGATGGCAAACTGAAAGAAAGCCCGCTGAAATCAATGGTAGCAGCTGTTTCTGTTGGTATTGTTGAAGGTGAAGGCCGTTGTGATTTGGAGTATGTAGAAGACTCTGCGGCTGAAACTGATATGAACGTCGTCATGATGGATGATGGCCGGATGATTGAAGTTCAGGGCACAGCAGAAGGTGAACCATTCAGCCATGATGAACTGCTCTCATTGCTTTCCCTTGCAAAAGGGGGATTGGAAACTATTTTTGCGGCGCAGCGAGATGCGCTAGAAAAGTAAATAGATCAGGCGGCTGAAGAGTCGCCTTTTTTATGTCTGTAATAACAGCAACAAGAATGATAATAATGCACAAAAGGAGAAACCCATGAAAGCCTATCAGCGCGAATTTATTGAACTGGCACTGAAAAAGCAAGTGCTGAAATTTGGCGAGTTTACGCTGAAATCCGGTCGTAAGAGCCCATATTTTTTCAATGCGGGTCTTTTTAATACCGGGCGTGATTTGGCATTGATTGGTCGTTTTTATGCTGCAGCATTACAGGATAGTGGTATCCCGTGTGATCTGCTGTTCGGGCCAGCTTATAAAGGGATCCCAATTGCAACGACAACCGCTGTAGCATTGGCGGAACATCATGATATTGATATGCCTTATTGCTTTAATCGCAAAGAAGCGAAAGATCATGGGGAAGGCGGAACGCTGGTCGGTAGCCCACTGCAAGGCAGAGTTGTTGTGGTAGATGATGTGATAACAGCCGGAACTGCGATTCGTGAATCGATGGAAATCATCAAACAACATGGTGCAACGTTATCTGGCGTTATTTTGTGTCTGGATCGTCAGGAGCGCGGGCGGGAAACACTTTCAGCAATTCAGGAAGTTGAACGTGATTACCATTGTCAGGTCTTCTCTATCATTACTTTAAATGACTTGATCACTTATCTGCGGGAAAATCCGGAAATGCAGTCTCATTTGGAAGCTGTGGAAGCTTACCGTCGCGAGTATGGTATCTGATTGATAAGTTCTGCCGTAATAGCAGGCTAAAAAAAATCCCTCGCCCAATGGTGGGCGGGGTGAGTAGTAGAAATAACATTCCGTATATAATATGGCTGGAATGTCATTACTGAGCGATTGGGTAGTCAACTCAGCTAGCCAAATCATGTTAACACAAATTAATGTAAAAAAACGCCTGTTATCAAATTTCTATCATGAAAAGTGGTAAGCGTGATTTATTGTAATTGCGTTAATATCAAAGGCCAGCGCACTTCAAATTCTTTCGTTGGTCGATAACGAAATTCAGAGCGAACGAAGCGAGAGAGCATTCCTTCACAAAAAGCCAGCAATTGTGATGCCAGCACGGTTTCATCATAACTAAAACCATGACCATCCCGTATTTTCTTCTCTTTTAAGATCTGACGAAGCTGTACTTCAATGCGCTCAAACAGCTGGTTAATGCGGCTTTGTAGCTTGTCCTGCTCAAACATCAGGGCATGGCCTGTCATGATACGGGTCAGCCCCGGGTTTTTTTCTGCAAAGCCTAAAATCAGCATCAGGATTAACCGGAGTCGGGGAATAGTCTCTTTTTCATCCTGTAGGATGAGATTGATACGTGAAATCAAAGAGTCTTCAATGAACTCGATCAGGCTGTCAAACATCCGGGTTTTGCTTGGAAAATGACGATAAAGTGCGGCTTCAGAAACACCGACGTTGGCGGCAAGTTTTGCTGTGGTAATACGCTGGCTGCCATCGCTGGATTCAAGCATATGTGCCAGTGCCTGCAAGATTTCTTCACGTCTGTTTTTCTTTTTTGTACGTTCTATTTCTGCCATGTCTGGTAATACCCCTGCAAAGACAGCAAAATATCTATACCTTTCGCCTTTCAAGATGCCTCTTTGTTGGCTGCATTCATTCACCCCGGTCACATAGTTATCTATGCTCCCGGGGATTGCTGAGAGGCTCCTGCCTCTCACCGGAGGCCAGCCTTTGGCTGGGCAAATTCGTTCCCGACGAATTTGTCATTCCCTTGCCGCCGCGATGCAACTTGAAATCCATTGGGTATAAATCGCAACTCAAAACTGATTGGGTATACATTTTGCCCATGCAAAGATGGGCAAAAATATAAAAGTGGGTTAATGGTATCAGGCGTTAGGAAAATTATTGACGACCGGAATGACCAAAACCACCACTGCCACGTTCACTGCTTTCAAAATCTTCTACCAAGTTAAACTCAGCCTGAACAACGGGCACAAGCACCATTTGTGCAATGCGTTCACCCGGTTCAATGACGAAGGTCTTATCTCCGCGGTTCCAGACAGAAACCATCAGCTGCCCCTGATAATCAGAGTCAATCAACCCGACTAGATTACCCAGTACTACCCCGTGTTTATGACCCAGGCCAGAGCGGGGAAGGATGACCGCAGCGAGTTGTTCATCCGCGATATGGATAGCCAGCCCCGTGGGAAGAAGTTCAGTCTGACCGGGAGCCAGTTCCACTGCATTATCCAGACAAGCACGTAAATCTAAACCCGCAGAACCAGGAGTAGCGTAAGTCGGTAAAGGAAATTCTTGTCCGATGCGGGGATCAAGGATTTTAACGTCGATTTTTTTCATCATAGCGTTTGAATATCTCGTCTAATAAGCGGTGGCTGAGTTGTAATTTACCACTGTGCGGTAAATTAATGCTGCCATCATGCCAGAACAGCTGTAATGCGTTGGTATCACTGTTAAAGCCGTGTTCAGCCAGCGATACATCGTTCGCGCAAATCAGGTCCAGATTCTTCTGCCTGAGTTTTCCGCGGGCGTATTCTTCCACATTCCGGGTTTCGGCTGCAAATCCAACGACAAAGGGGCGATGTTTTTCCATTGCCGCAACACTCGCTACGATGTCAGGATTTTTGACTAATGTATAGGTGATTTCATCACCCTGTTTCTTGAGTTTTTCAGTTGCAGTCTGCTTGAAGCGATAATCAGAGACGGCAGCACAGCCGATGAAAATATGCTGTGAAGCAGCCGTTTCCTGTACTTGTTTGTACATTTCCAGTGCGCTGGTGACATCAATACGTTTGACGTGCAGAGGCGTCGGTAAATTAACAGGGCCGGTAATCAACGTGACTTCTGCACCACGTTCTGCCGCTGCCTGAGCGATAGAAAAGCCCATTTTTCCGGAGCTATGATTAGTAATAAAACGGACAGGATCTAATGCCTCACGAGTCGGGCCGGCAGTAATTGTGATTTGAAGGCCCATCAAATCTCTGACAGGGTTTAAGTGCTGAGTTGCCCGCTCGACGATCTCCATCGGTTCAATCATTCTTCCCGGCCCTACATCACCACAGGCCTGATTGCCTTCATCCGGACCCCAAATCAGCACATTACGCTCTCTTAGTATGTTGAGATTATGCTGAGTAGCTTTGGCCCGGTACATTTGCTGGTTCATTGCAGGAACAACTGCCAGAGGTGCTGCTGAAGCCAGGCAAATAGTCGTTACTAAATCGTTTGCCATACCAGCACTTAAACGGGCCAGCAGATCGGCGGTAGCAGGGGCAAGAATGATCAAGTCAGCCCATTTCGCCAGTTCAATATGCCCCATAGCCGCTTCTGCCGCTGGGTCTAAAAGATCATCAGAAACCGGATGGCCTGAGACGGCCTGTAATGTCAGAGGAGTAATAAAAGCTTCTGCTGCTGGTGTCATCACTACGCGCACTTGTGCACCGCGATCGCGTAAACGACGTACCAGCTCCGCTGTTTTATAAGCAGCAATACCGCCACTGATACCGAGCACAATCTGTTTACCAGAAAGATGCTTACCAGAAAATTCGTTGCCGGAAAGTCCTGCCATTCTGATTGTCCACCTGTAAGTTACGATTATCAAGATTCTATCATAAGAAAATAAGGTACTGAGAATATGGCGTTGAGAACGCCTCTGTTTTGTGATGACTAAATGACAAGTTTGCGAAGCGTTACGCAAAGCATAAGAATGGCTCTGGCGGTTGTTTTTTCATCATGAGATATTAGCGATGTGAGTATCGGCAGTATGCGCCATGATGGCTGTTCACCAGACACAGGATAAGTAAAAGGGGGGAGCGAATGGATATCACGATGGTGGAAAAAAGCGATGAAGTGAATTCAGATCTTGCTCCCCGGGAGAAACTGCTGGCATATGGTGCGGTTGCTCTGACGGATGCAGAGCTGTTAGCGATATTTTTACGCACAGGAGCCAGAGGTGTGCCTGTTGTACAAATGGCTGAGCATCTATTGCAATCATTCGGTTCCCTGTACCATCTGCTTTCAGCTGATTATGCTGATTTTTGCTCACATAAAGGTATGGGATTATGCAAATACGTGCAGTTACAAGCCGTTTCTGAACTGGCAAAACGTTTCTTCTCCAGCCAATTTATCCATGAAGATGTGATGAGCAGCCCGGTCGCAACCCAAAATTATTTGCAGGATTTATTATCCTGGCAGGATCGGGAGATTTTTGTCGTCCTGTTTTTGACAAATCAGCATAAAGTCATTTGTCATGATGAAATGTTTAAAGGAACGATAAACAAAGTTGAAATCCACCCGCGTGAAATTGTAAAACAGGCAGTTAAAGTAAATGCTGCATCCATTATCCTGGCCCATAATCATCCTTCCGGTAACCCGGAGCCCAGTCTGGCGGACAAACTGGTAACAGAAAAAATCATTGAGGCTTGTGATTTAATCGGGGTTAAAGTTTTAGATCATATTGTTATTGGCAAACAATATTGTGTTTCATTTGTAGAAAGAGGCTGGATTTAATACGGTTTTTGCACGAACCGATCAGATCTTAGCTGTTCGGGACTTGAGCATCGGCGAATGAGGGCGTATACTACGCCACCTTTGAGGATCTTGGGCCTGGCGAGAAGAGCCTATCTCAGTGGATTTTTTGCTGAGAGATTGTGAGTCTTTTCAGCAACGTTTTTTATCAGTAAAGAAAATTTGCTGAGATGGGCTCCTAAGCCTGACGAGGCGGCCATACCCAATACAAAGCTCGAGCTGAATTGATTTTTGGAGAATAGACATGTCCCGAGTCTGCCAAGTTACTGGCAAGCGTCCTGTGAGTGGCAACAACCGCTCTCACGCATTAAATGCGACCAAGCGTCGTTTTCTGCCTAACCTGCACTCTCACCGTTTCTGGGTTGAGTCTGAGAAGCGTTTTGTAACTCTGCGTGTAACTGCTAAAGGTATGCGTGTGATCGACAAAAAGGGTATCGATACAGTTCTTGCTGGACTGCGTGCCCGCGGTGAGAAATACTAAGGAGCTGAAAAATGGCTAAAGGTATTCGCGATAAAATTAAGCTGGTTTCTTCTGCTGGTACTGGTCACTTCTATACCACTACGAAGAACAAGCGTACTATGCCTGAAAAACTGGAAATGAAAAAGTTTGATCCAGTTGTTCGTCAGCATGTAATGTACAAAGAAGCTAAAATTAAATAATTTTAGTGGATTGAAAAAGCCCAGCAAATTGCTGGGCTTTTTTATGCCTGATGCAATTGAAACCTTCATATATTTAGATGGATATGGTTACTCGTGAACGTAAACGGTCGTTCAGTTATACTACGTTTTTTGATATATGAATCGTCAGGCGTGACTCTGAAAATGACTAGAAAAACCTTAAATATCTTACACACAGAATCATCATGTGGTTGGGGAGGGCAGGAGATTCGTATTCTGACGGAATCTCAGGGTATGATGCGCCGTGGACATCATGTGGTTATCGTTTGCTGTCCTACTTCTACACTCTATCGTGAGGCTCACCATTATGGTGTTCCTGTTGTGGCATTGCCGATTGAAAAAAAACGCTTCTCATGTTTTACAGCAATGCGCCGCTGGTTAAAGGCTGAAGGCCAACGGTTTGATGTCATTAACACCCACAGTTCGACTGATTCCTGGCTGGTAGCTGCGGCGAGTGCCACATTAAAGGGCATGCCCCCGATAGTCCGGACCCGACACGTTTCCACCAATGTTTCAACGTCTATAGCGACCCGCTGGCTTTATTTGCAGTCTAGCCGCCATATCGTGACGACTGGAGAAAAGTTGCGCCAGTCTCTGCACACAAACAATCGTTACCCTTTATCCCACATGACATCTGTTCCCACAGGCATTGATCTGACCCGTTTTCATCCTAAAAATAAACAGGAGTGCCGTCAACGTATTGGAATTGCAGATAAACCGACAATTGGGATTGTGGCAACAATGCGAACCTGGAAGGGGCACCGCTATCTGTTGGATAGCTGGAAAGCACTCCATAAACGCTATCCGGAGTGGCAATTACTGTTTGTTGGCGACGGGCCACAGCGAAAAAATCTTGAACCATGGGTTAAGCAGGAAGGCCTGACGGATAGTGTTATCTTTCTTGGCAATCGGCAGGATGTACCGGACTGTTTAAACTCAATGGATATTTTTGCATTGCCTTCTTTTGGTAACGAAGGAGTACCGCAAGGTATTATGCAGGCAATGGCCTGTGGTTTACCGGTCATATCGACATCGGTTGGCGCGATTTCTGAGGCTGTGATTGATGGTGAAACTGGCTATATTATCGAGCCTAAGTGTGTCGAACAATTAACGAATCAGTTAGAATTGCTAATAAGAAATGCAGAACTACGTTTACAGATGGGAGATGCTTCACTGAGACGGGCAATATCTGAATTTGGTATGGATAATATGCTGGATAAAATGGAGTCTATATTTATTACCAGTGGCAGAAAATAGTAATTTATGCTCTTATCATTGCTTTATCAAATACAGCATGAATTATTATATTAAAGCAAAATTGATAGTTAGTTTCACCAATACATATTAAATAACCTTGACCTCGGTTCTTTTGAGTAATCTCTTTAATGGATAATTTTATAATTCATCATTATGCAGCCTAAAAATATTTTGATCGTCAATATTGCACGTTTTGGTGATACATTACTCGTCACACCAGTAATTCGAGCTTTGAAACTAAGCTGGCCGGAAGCCAATATTGATGTATTGGCGCATAAAAGAACAAAAGAGATCCTTGAGAATATTGATGAAATCAATTCAATAATTGCTTTTTCAAAAACAAAAGCGAAGTGGAGAGGATGGTTTTCTCGTCATAGCTATGATTTGGCATTGGTATATAGTAATGATGAGCCATTGCTACAATATGCCAGAAGAAAAGCGAATGTCGTTGTTTGTTTTTCTGAACATTCCCGTCAAACTTTAAATGAATTATCTGTAGAAAAACCGCAGGAGCTTATACAGGCTCAGCAGGAAAGAGCGTTATTAGCGAATGCCCTTGGTATTGAGATCCATGACTGGCGTTTGAAATATTGCGTGAGTCCGAGTGAAGCAGAGTATGCCCACTCTTTTTTACATCTCCACGGGCTTGAAGATAAATTAAGGATTGGCTTCCAGTTACAAAGTTTTCCAGCGAAATCTTATCGTGACTGGCCAGTAGACTCTTTTCATGAACTAGCTGAACGAATTTATTCTCATTACCCGTCAGCTTCTATTTTACTACTGGGTAGTCAGGATAGTGCTGAAGTGGCAGAACGCTTGTCTGAGCAATTAGGCGCACAAAGGTGTATATCTCTGGCTGGAAAAACGACGATGCGTCAAAATGCGGCGATTATAAGTCAACTGAGTTTATATGTTGGTGTTGATACGGGAACAACGCATTTGGCCGGAGCATTGGGGATACCAATGGTTGCTATGTACCATAGCTTTCATCCCGGTCGCTTTCTTGCTCCACAACAGCATGCAAAATTGGCTGTCATCGAGCATCCGGTGGATTATCGTCAGGCAACTCGCGAAGATCATATGTCAGATATATCAGTGGAACAGGTCTGGCAATCAGTGAAAAGCATATTGGAAGCCGAAGACAAAGGATAATAAAAACGATGAAAATAGGGTTTATTGATGTCACCGTGACGATGTCCTACGGTGGTATTCAGACCGCAGTTTGGGAGCTGGCGAAGGCATTGACTGACGCAGGGCATGAGATCCATATTTTCGGAGGTACAGGGGATATTAAACCAGAATTGGGCAATCGAAATATTCGGATCCATACTTTCCCATTTATTCCCAGAGAACGTGTAATCAATATCGGTCGTCGTTTCCAGCGAATTGTTGAACGTTACTCGTTTGCCCGTCATGCCCGTGAGGCGGTGATTGCTGAAAATTTTGACTGGGTCATACTGACAAAACCTTTTGATTTTTTCTGGCCCAGAATGATGCCAACTCATTCCCGTACTAAGTTTTGTTATATGAGTGGAGGAACCAGCTTTTTTAAAGGTGATCGGCTGTTAGGGAAAAAAATATCAGCCTGGGCCGCCTGTAGCCATTTTAACGGTTGGCAGATTCAGCATCATTTCAAACAATTTCCAAATGTTATCTACAATGGAGTAGATATTGATAAATTTAAACCCGCTCACTCTGATGTCAGGAGCAAGCTTGGGATCCATGAAAATACGTTTTTGCTGACTTTTGCTGGCCGCTTAGTGGGCTGGAAAGGTATGAAAGTTGCTATCAAAGCAATGGCTTTGCTGCGAGATAAGGATGTTAAATTATTAATTATTGGCGCAGGTGAAGAACTAAAGCAACTTGAAAGAAAAGTTGCTGAGTTAAGATTAGAACAATCAGTGATTTTCCATCCTCCTGTTAGCCATGACCAATTACCTGAGTTTTATGCCGCAGGGGATGCTGGGATATTTCCGAGTATTGGCGATGAAGCATTCGGTATTACTATTGCAGAGGCAATGGCATGCGGACGTCCTGTTATTGCTAGTTATATCGGTGGCATACCTGAAGTGGTGGGAAATGAAAACCAGTCTGGTATTCTGGTCGCACCGGGTAGTGAGACGGCTATTGCCGGAGCAGTTAATCATCTCCTGTCTTTACCGGATAGAGGAAAAGATATGGGAAAACGTGCTCGTCAGAGAATAGAAACCCTGTATACCTGGGAGCATTCTGCAAACCGTTTATTAGACACTATAAAAAAATAATGAAGATTGCTTATATTGACCCTTACCCTGTACCTGATTTTCGAGTTGCTTCACTGCAAATTTTGCAGAATGTGGATGCTTTTGCTCGTCAGGGGCACGAGGTTTGTTTGATTACACCTGCTGGCCGAAATAATGTCGAGGAGATCCTCGGCAGAAAATTACCTTCCTCTGTTGAATTAATTGCTTTGCGTGATATGCGGCGTAGATGGTATTTTCCTGTCAACACGCAAAAATTATTTTATTTTCAGGTTTCTTGCTGGTTGCGAAAACATAAGATAGATGCCATTTTTACTCGCAATATTAAGATGGCTAATTATCTGCTGCACAAGCATCCTGATATTCCTCACTTCTTTGAAAGCCATGAAATTTTTTCTCAGTCCTTTAAAGAATCTCATGGTATTAGTACTTATGTTAATAAGAGCAAATACTCTAAACTGAGAAAAATTGAACAGCACGTTTATCAGCGTGCCAGCGCTATTTTTGTGCTGACTTCACTACTGCGTGATGACATTTATACAGAATATTGTGTAAAAACGCCGATTATTGTTGCACCTGATGGTGTTGATCTGTTGGCAGTTGAAGAAACAAAAATGGCCTCTTCTGGTAAACAATACCAGAAAGGAGAAACAACACAGGTATTGTATCTGGGTAGTTTACACCGCTGGAAAGGTGTACCGACTGCTATGAAATCGATGTGTTACCTCAATAATGCAGTATTGAATATAGCTGGCGGAAATAGTGAGCAGATTGAGCAGCTAAAATTTGTAGCACAGCAGATTGGTGTCAGTGACAGAGTTAATTTTATGGGGTTTATCCACCCTAAAGATCGTTTTCGAGTCATTGCAGATAATGATATTTGCATCCTGCCGTTGACAAAAACCAGCATTGGTAGCCGTTATACTTCCCCTCTTAAACTTTTTGAATATATGGCAATGGGAAAACCCGTTGTTATTTCTGATTTTCCTTCCATTCGTGATGCTGTTGATGAGAAGTCAGTGAGTTTTGCCCACAGTGAAAATGCAGAAAGTTTTGCGCAACAAATTCAGTTATTAATTGATAACCCGGCTGAAATAGTGCTCAAAACGGAACACTCCCAGAGATTGGTTGAGGAGCATTTTAATTGGGATCAACGTGCAAAATTAATTATGCAGGAGATAGAGAAAAATCTTTCTTGAGTATAATCTGCTGAAATAGGTGCTGTAGAACGTTTATCCAAGGAGTAAATATGCCGGAGCTACCAGAGGTTGAAACCAGTCGCAGGGGAATTGAGCCACATTTGGCCGGAAATGTGATTCATTATGTTGAAGTACGAAACTCACGTTTGCGCTGGCCTGTTTCTGAGCAGATTATGAAGTTATCGGATAGCCGTGTAATCAGCGTACAGCGTCGGGCAAAGTATCTGCTGATAGAATTATCTGATGGATGGATTATTGTTCATCTGGGTATGTCCGGCAGTTTGCGTATTTTGCTGCATGACTCTCCTCCGGCAAAACATGATCATATCGATTTAGTGATGGCCGATGGCAAAATTCTTCGTTATACCGACCCACGGCGATTTGGTGCCTGGCTATGGAGTCAGAGCCTGGAAGAGTGCTCTGTATTGGCTCATTTAGGTCCTGAACCTCTGTCTGATTTGTTTGATGGTGAATATCTTTATACCCTTTCCCGCAACAAGAGAACGGCAATTAAGCCCTGGATAATGGATAACAAAGTGGTTGTTGGTGTGGGTAATATTTATGCCAATGAAGCTCTGTATGCTTCTCATATTTTGCCTGAACGTCCTGCGTCCTCATTGACTCAGGAAGAAGCACACCTGCTGGCTGATACAATAAAGCAGATCTTGCGTCGTTCTATTGAACAGGGAGGAACAACGCTGAAAGATTTTCTGCAATCGGATGGAAAACCAGGATATTTTGCGCAAGAGTTATTTGTTTACGGTAAGAAAGGCGAGTCTTGCCCAATATGTGGTGAAAAAATTGACAGCATAAAACTGGGGCAAAGAAGCACATTTTTTTGTCGGCAATGCCAGCATTGATTGTGTTTAGATCTGTACTTGGGGGGCGTAGGTGCCCCCGGAAAGATTAATTCGCTAGCTTCTTCAACATGGCTTGTGTAACCGGTTCTGGCAAGAATGATGAAACATCGCCATCATGACGGGCAACATCTTTAATCAAGGATGATGATACAAAGGATAAATTTTGAGAAGGTAGCAAGAAGACGCTTTCCAGCTCGGACATAAAATGCCGATTCATATTGGCAAGCTGCCATTCATATTCAAAATCAGAAATTGAACGAACACCACGAATTAAAATTGTCGCCTGCTGTTTTTTCGCAAAATTGGCCATCAATTCGCTGAATCCAGCGACTTCAACATTATCTAAATGAGAAGTCACTTCTGTTGCCAGCGCGATACGTTCTTCGAGAGTGAACATAGGGTTTTTTCTGTCACTGTTGGCGATCGCCAGCAAAACATGGTCAAACATATTAGCTGCACGGGTCACAATATCGAGATGACCGTAAGTGATAGGATCAAAAGTACCGGGATAAATTGCTTTTTTTTTCATTGCCTTTGATTCTCTGCTTGGGTGAGTTCCCAGAGTGCTGCATATTTATTGAATGTATATTGAGCATTGACAACAGCTAATATTAACCCCTGTTTGCCATCAAGGAAACCTGCTCTTAGCAGCCATGTTTTAAAAAATGCGCTCAAAGTATGGCTGATAATAGAAAAATACCGGGTGGTTTTACCTTGTTCGTGGCGTTGTTTGGCCCAGTCTTTTGCGTAATTAAGTTGTTTCTGCTGGAACTCCATCAGATTGCGACAAGTTAAATGGCGTAAGTCACCTTTTAATGTCACGACACGGGCACCCTGAGTATCAAGTGATTCATGAACCTGATTATCGTTATATTGATAACGTTCACGGCAATAAAGGCGGGTGACTTTATCAGGATACCAGCCGCTGTGCTTCATAAATCGGCTCATGAATAAGTTCTGGCGAGCGCAGGCATAGACTTTATTATCATCAGGTGCTGCCAAAACCTGTTCAATTGAAGCCCTTAATTCTGGAGTAACCCGCTCATCGGTATCAATCATGAAGATGTAATCACCGTTGGCATAAGATTGAGCAAGTTGCCGTTGTGAACCGAAGCCTGGCCATTGTGCATTGGTGTATACTTTCGCACCCATCTCTGTGGCTATCTGGCAGGTAGCATCGGTACTGCCAGAGTCCAGAACGATAATTTCATCCACCCAATCCACAGATAACAGGCAATCACCAATCAAATCAGCGGCATTTTTGGCAATCATCACAACGGACAGACGTTTTCTCACACTCATTAATGGCTCCGTGGTGGGAGGTAGGGTTCCAGTAATTTTAACAAACGTTGCAATGCGCCCTGATTTTCATGTAGTACTTCGGCGGCGTGACGACCGTAATAAAGGCGGTAGTCTTCATCTGTCAGCAGGCTATTAACAGCACTACTTAAAGACGAGCTATCTGTAACCGTGATAAGGCCATCAGCTTTATTCAGCTTGGCACAGATATCTTTAAAATTGAATGTATGTGGGCCCATTATGACAGGGATTGCATGAGCGGCAGCTTCCAGAGGGTTATGACCACCGCGCTCGATTAAGCTACCACCGACAAAAGCTAAATCAGCGATCCCGTACAAGAGCATCAGTTCACCCATCGTATCGCCGATAACAACCTGAATATTTGCATCAGGGATAGTGCCGGAACTCCTCAGTACTGACTTTAGCCCTGCTTTTTGTGTTAATTCCTCTGCCTTGGCAAAACGCTCAGGGTGGCGTGGAACTAAAATTAACAGTAAATCAGGATGCTGTTTTAATAAATTTCGATGTGCATCCAGTATAATCGTTTCTTCACCTTCATGAGTACTCGTGGCTATCCATACGGGACGGTGTGCAGCCCATTGGCGGCGAAGCGTAACGGCTTTGGCTGCCAGTTCTGGTGTGACAGAAATATCGAATTTAAGACTGCCTGTGACTGCCAGCTGGGTTCGTTTTAGCCCTAATTCAATAAAACGCTCACCATCTTCCTGATTTTGTGCTGCGATGAGTGTTATTTTATTTAGAATAGTTTTGATAAAACTGTTTATTTTCTGATACCCGGTAGCAGAGCGTGCTGAAAGTCTGGCATTAGCAATAACCAGTGGTATTCCGCGCTGATGCAGCTGGGTAATGAGATTAGGCCATAGTTCAGTTTCCATAATAATCACCAGCTTGGGATTGATATTATCAAGGAAACGCCCCATAGAGCCCGGCAAATCATACGGTAAATAAACATGGTTAACATCGGCCCCCAGTGCAGAAAGTACTCTTTCCGAACCGGTTGGCGTCATCGTTGTTACAGTGATTGGCAGAAAAGGATAATGGTGCCGTAATATCCTGACGAGAGGAATAGCAGCTAATGTTTCTCCGACTGAAACCGAATGGAGTAAGATTCCTCCCGGTTTCACCTTTTGGGCACAGAAACCATAGCGTTCACTCCAGCGCTTACGGTAAGCCGGAGATTTACGGCTGCGCAGTAGCAGGCGCAACCAGATAATAGGTTGGATAAGGTAGAGAAGTACCTGATATAAGCGAAGCAACATTCTATCAAATTCACTGAAATAGACTGCGGCTATAGTATCACATTGGATTGAAGAAAGTGTGCAAAATGCGGATACCCTTTATACCCAAATGGCAATAGCTTGGGCTATTTTTCTATTAACGCAATGTATTGCTTTATAATATTTCTTACCTCAAATTTTTCATACATTATGTTTGAGATCTTTGGAGGCTGAGTATAAGCAAGCTGCATTTTTTCCGCTAACGAGTCAGCAGTCAGTTCTGCTAAATATTTTTCGAGCCCATGTGTCATGATTTCTCTGACTCCACCTGGGCAATCCGTGCTGGCTATTGGCGTATGACAAATCAATGCTTCGATTAGTACGGTGGGTAGCCCTTCACTGTCAGAACTGATGATTACTGCTTTGGCATCGTGAATAATAGGGAGTGGATTAGAATGGAATCCCGCTAAAATAACATTATCATTTAGGCCTAATTCACGAATTTTTTTCTTAATACCGTTTTCTATTTCTTCAGAACCATTCCCTACGATAAGAAGTTTGCATGGAAGTTTGGCCTTTGCAAAAGCTTCTATCAATCTGTCCTGACGTTTTACTTCATGAAAACGACCAATATGTAGCAGATAGTTTAAGTTCTGGTAAGGATTGGGTTGTAAAGACTTCTTTTTTATTTCATTGAAGTCAAATGGGTTATAAATGGTTTTTATCTGTGCTGGCTGAACGCCTATGTTCTCTAACAAATCCTTACAGATTGCATTAGAAACACAGATGATTTTTCTATTCTTATAAACTTTTTTTATCTTTTCTTTTTTTGTCCAAGAAGAAAAGGTATTTTTATTGCTCAAGTATGACTTTGAGAAAACACCATGGATGCAATGCCACACATTGCAATCATGCAATAATTTTGATTTAACTACGATACGATCAGTTTTATGTAGGTTAGAAAGAACAAGAACTGGTTTACCTTTTTGCTGAAAAAGCTCCAGTAGCACCTTATCCATAGCTTTAGCACGGCGACTAAGTTCATTTACCTTTCTTAACGGACCATTATAATGATCAAGGCTGACAACATAGTGAATACCTTCTGGTATTGTGTAAGCCAATTGGGTGTTAAGTGAAAGTAATGAGACTTGATAACCTGATTGATGTAAACCAGTAGCCAGTCGGAGAGTCACATTTTCAGCTCCTCCCCCCGGTAACCCATCAATAACAAAAAGAATATGTTCTTTCACTATGCTAAAACTCGTTGATAAAGCTGAATTAATTGTTGTGATAAATTTTCAGGAGTTGAATTTATCACCTTCTCTCTTGCTGCTATAGACATATCTGTACCTAAAATATAGTCAGGTATACAACGGACTGCTTCCTCCAATTTGGGGAGATCCAAGGCATCACAGACAAAGCCATTTTTACCTTCGGTAATAAATTCTGCTCCACCACAGGTTGTGCTGGTGATCACAGGCAAACCACATGACATAGCTTCAAGTATGACATTCGGAAATGGATCATACAGTGTTGGCAACAATAACGTATCAGACATTTGATAAAAATGGAGGGTGTTTTTTTGTAGTCCCATAAATCGGATACGAGGATAACATCCTAACTCTTTAGCAAGTTCTTGATACTTTTTTTGTTCTTTGTCTTTACCTATAACTAGTAGGTAGTCACCTGTTTTTGCTACTGTTTTTATTGCGGCGGCTAAGCCTTTACGCTCAAATCCTGAACCAACGTAGACCAGACATTTTGCAGTAAAAGGTATCTCGTATTGTTTACGTAATTGCTGACGGATTTGTTCATCAGCAGGAAAGAATTTCTTATTATCAATGGCATTGTATATCACGGAAATCTTGTCTTCAGATATACCAAATTCCTCAATAATTTCATTTTTAATCATCTCAGCATTGCAAATTACTTGCTTCAGTGAGTTATCTGAATACATTTCCTTTTCGGCGTTCATTATATAGCGGTGATAGCGGCTATTTAACAACCATTTTGCCTTCCATTTAGGTAAAATGCGTGATCGTTGATGTAGCCAAGACTTATGCACTCCATCTCCAGCTCTATAAATATCGCAACCAGCAATTCTTTCGTGACTTTGAACTAAATCGAATTGTTCTTTTTGCCATAATTTTCGGGCAGCCTGGGCAAAGCCTCGCTCGCGACTGATTCTGCCAAGCTTAACAGGGTTACATAGATGAATATTCCAGTTAGGATTACTCTCTCCCTGCCAGGAGCGCGTAATGACATTGAGCTCAATGTCTTGATGATTTAATGCTTCTAATGCTCTAGAGACAAAACGTTCAGCCCCTCCATCTGGGCGGTATTTTTGACGGACAATAGCTAAACGGAGAGGTTTCATGAAATATATTTCCTTGCGGCTGAAATGACTGTATCTGCTGATATCAGGTCGAGATAGCGTTCATTTGTATGAGTTTTGATATCATCAGGGTGCGGAATATTGCCATAATCACCAGCCCAAATTACTTCACCAATTGATTCCCAAGGCTTCCAGAATGTGAGTTTTGATGGTCCAAATAACGCAATACAGGGCGTTTTCAGTGCAGCAGCCATGTGCATAGGGACTGAATCTACCCCTATAAATAAATTAGCATGATCGATTAGTGCTGCAAGTTTAGGTAAGGTTAACAAACCTGCGAGAGACAGGATTTTCTCCTTCTCAGAGCAGTGGGATAAGATAGTATTGACCATCTCTAGCTCCCGATTATCAGGCCCTGAAGTAATAATAATTTTTTGTCCATCCTTCTGTAAGGCAGTTATTACTTGTGCCATTTTCTTCTCATTCCAGCATTTAAAGAACCAGCGAGAAGTAGGCTGAATTACTATATATTGCCCAGAAATTTGATGATTCAAAAGAGATGATTTTACCCACTGTGAATCTTGTTCACTATAACTCATTGTCACCTTGGTTATGAGGGGATTAAGATTCAGTGGATTAAGAACAGAAAGATTTTGTTCTACTGTATGCAGAGATTCGTGATCATCTGTGGATATGACCTCAGTATGGCATAAACGCCATTTCCAATTCTGGCGCTTGGGGTAATCAAGTGCCAAGCGGATAGGAGCACCAGTAAAACGGGTGATAAATGCGCTTCGCCACTGATCTGCTAGGTTTATAACTAAGTCATAGCGTTGTTGCCTTAATGTTTTCAGTAGGCTCCACTCATGTGATAATTTTTTCTTTGTCCTTAGCTGTTTCCATTTTCTGTCTATTGAAAAAATTTGGGAGATTTCTTTTAAATTCTCCAGCATGGGTAGCGTTTCTTGATAAAGAAGGACATCAATTTTTGCATTAGGGTAATGATGAGCCAATGTATTGATAACTGGAGTGGTCAGCAACATATCGCCATGATGTTGTAGTTTTATCACCAGAATTCTTTTGATTTTATTATTTTTTCTTTCCATATATTGAGTTCTTTAGATATAAATAAAAACAGCCTTGCTGGATTGATTTTACACTCAAGTTAGTCGCTAAGATTCTCTAATTGCGCTATGTAATTACTATGAGTACCATTAGGGCAACTATTATTATCACATTTTGGTGCATGTTGATGTCATTACCCGCTTTTATTATCACGATCGATACTGAAGGTGATGATCTATGGCAAAATCGAGATCATATCTCAACGAAAAATACTCATTACCTACCCAGATTTCAGAACTTATGTGAGCGTTTTGAGTTTAAACCTGTTTGGTTAACTAATTACGAAATGGCAATGGATGATAGCTATATCGAATTTGCTAAAGATGTCATTGCCAGAAATACAGGAGAGATCGGTATGCATCTGCATGCCTGGAACAATCCTCCGATTATACCTCTGACTGATGATGATATGCATTATAAGCCGTATCTAATTGAGTATCCGAAAGATCAGATCAAGGCGAAAATCGAATTGATGACAAATCTGCTTGAAGAAAAACTTCAGACTAAAATGGTGAGTCATCGTGCGGGTCGCTGGGCATTTAACGAATATTATGCACAATTGTTGGTTGAATATGGCTATCAGATAGATTGCTCTGTTACACCTAAAGTTAACTGGCATTTTACTAAAGGTGATCCTAATGGAAAGGGTGGAACAGATTATAGCCACTTTCCATCTCAGGCTTATTTTATGGATTTGCAGGATATTTCCAAAGAAGGAGACTCTGCTTTGTTACAGGTACCAATGAGTATCCAGTATAAGCACTCTCCGTTTATGACTTTTATTAAGCAGAAATACGACTCTCTTAGAGGGAAACAACGTACTCCATCGGTTAACTGGCTGCGCCCAAAAGGTGGTAACTTGGAACAGATGAAAACAGTTGTCCAGCAAACATTGGCATCTGGTAGTGATTATGTTGAATTTATGTTGCACTCATCGGAATTTATGCCTGGCGGTAGTCCGACATTTAAGGATGAAAAACAGATAGAACAACTTTATCAGGATTTAGAGGGGTTATTTGAATTTTTGAATCCGTTGGTTCAGGGAATGACGTTGGGAGAGTATTATCGGTTTAAATGTAAGTGATAATGCTATCCCCATTGGGAACAAGGGAATTAAGTGACTACTTTTTCCTATAGGCGTTCTTATTTTTTCGCCCTTTGTCAGTGGCTGTGAGAATTTTAGTATCATGCCATTGAGAACTGCACCTTCAAGTTAAAATCAGGTGTAAGTTAGATACATTTATCTTGCTAATATATACTTAAAAAATTTTAAAATAGTATTATAATGGTAGGTATATTTTATAGGTAAATTCAAAGGGCAATTTTATCATTCTATGAGCATATTTAAAGTTTTGTTATAGCAATGATGTAAAAACAGAACTATAAATGCTTTTAGTTGATATTTAAATGTTATTAGAGTGAGGGGCTCATACAAATGAATAATGAGATGGTTGTTATTTTTTCATGTGAAATTGGAATGGTATGAATAAAAAAAATAAGAAATTTGCTACATTGAGAGCATGGAATCGTAAACGAAATTATCTGATGAAAGATTTAAGATATTACGTTAAGTTATTTATTTCTAAATTAATTTGGGATGATAGAGCGAAAAAATATTTTGATGCTGATAACATAAAGACTATTCTCTTATTACGAAATGAAGGGAAATTAGGCGATATGATAGTGGATACTATCTTATTAAGAGAGTTAAGTGAATTAGGCTATCAAATAGATGTACTGGCAACAGATACAAATAGTATTATATTGAAACATAATCCTTA
>NZ_CAWQMW010000120.1:0-48867 GCF_963895965.1 Xenorhabdus sp. PB30.3
AAAATCAATATTTATAACCATCAAAATAACAATTTTTATAATTTCATAATGGGATAATCAATATAAATGGCCCATCATCAAATTTAATAACGCCTGTATTTACGAATAGTTCATCAGTAATTTTAATACTGCCTATCAAAAAATAGATAAGCCTTACCCCTTTTAGAAAGGGGATTAAAAAAATAAAGTATCTACCTTATAAAGGTTATCTGTTCAATTTCCTTCCCGAGAAACTGTATCGAATAAAAAGTATTTAATATTTGACTCATTATTAGTCTAACAAGCAGGAGTTAAGTAATGTTTATGTCGTGCTCTCGTCTCAATAACGAAAATCAGCCTGCATATGAGGTAAATTACGTATTCCTATCTTCTGACTGCAAATTTTCGACCAACTCTCTACAGCAGATTATCTGGTTTGGCTCAAATCCTCCATCCCATCCCCATTCTACAGCCCCAGTTTAATTGCCCTCGCTCAGAGAGTATTGAAAGAAGTTTAACTATAACACATTAATTTTTATTCATTATTTTGGGTTAAATAAATCATATTCAATCATTAGGCTAATCAATAAGCCTAACAAGCAGGAGTTAAGTAATGCCTATGTCGTGCAATCGTATCAATAACGAAGCCCAGCCTTCATATGAGAATACTTCTGAATCTTCCTCTTGCACATTCTCACTCAGTTCTCCACAACAGGTTGTCTGGCTTGATCAAATCCTTCGCCCTGATAATACCTGTTACAATATCGGTTCAGTGATTCTCATTGAGGGAGAATTAGATGAAGCGCTGTTAATTCAGGCTTTTAAAAATGTTATTGAGCGTCATGATGCACTCCGTTTACGATTGATTGATACGCAAGAATTACCCCTGCAAAAAATTGATAATACTTTACCTGTTTGCGTAACAGTGGATGATTTTTCCGGGCATGCCAACCCAGAAGAGCTGGCTGAACAGCATTTCCGCACAACCTTTTTACGCCCGTACGATTTAAATAATGAGTTATTCCGTTTTGAGCTGTTCCGGCTGGGTCATAAACGCTGGAACTGGCAGTTCTTCTGTCACCATCTTATCGGGGATGGAACCACTTTAGGGCTGATTACTGAAGAAATAGCCAACACTTACAGCCAATTGGCCAGAGGTGAAACAATCACTGAAAGCGCCCCCTCTTATATCGACTTTGTGGATGAAGACATCGCCTATCTGAATTCAAAACGCTATATACAGGATCTGCAATTCTGGCTGGAACGCTATGAAAATTTCCCCCCTGCATTACTTAAACCATCAAGTTCAGGCAAAACCACAGAACACCAGCCCCCTGAGCCTTTAATTTATCAATTTGACCGGACGCTTTTTCAGCGTATTGAAGAGCTGGTTGCGGCAAACGGGTTATCCGTGCTGCATTTTATGTATGCCGTTCTGGCCTGTTATTTTTTCCGTACAACGCATTTTTCACGCACTGACAGCACAGAGGAAATTGTTTTTGGCATCCCCGTACATAACCGTAAAAACATCAAACAAAAACGTATGGTCGGGATGTTTACCTCAGTGATCCCCGTAGGTATTACCGTGGATCCACATGATTCTTTTCTTGATGTTATGAGAAAAGTAGCAACCGAGTTGCGACGTTGTTATAAGCGCCAACGCTTACCCATTGCAGAGTTAAACCGACATTTACAAACCCGTCAGAAAACGGGCCAGAATCAGTTGTTCGATATCATACTGTCATATGAGAAGATCGAAATGAATGCCAGCCTGCCGGAAGCTTCACTCACATGTGTCAAAATGCAGCGCGGCAACCCGTTTCCTCTGATTGTTGCAATCCATCATTATGCTTTTACAACGAACAGTGAAGATATCCGAAAACCGGTGACACTGGAGTTTAATTACTCTCCCGATTACCTGAATCACACTGAGGTTACAGCACTTCAATCCCGTTTAGTTACCCTGATAGAAGCCGCGGTCTCTGCTCCGGAAACCCTGACCCGATACTTGCCGGTGCTGTCGCCGGCTGAACAGCAAAAAATATTGGTGGATTTTAATGCCACTCAGCAGAACTTTACGCAACATGTCTTAATTCATCAGCTTTTTGAGACTCAGGCAGAGCTGTTCCCCGATACCATTGCCGTCGAGTTTAACGGGCAAAAATTGAGTTATGACGAACTCAATCGCCGGGCCAATCGTCTGGCTCATTATCTGATTGCACGGGGTGTAAGACCAGATAAACGAGTCGCGATTTGTATTGAGCGCAGTCTGGAGATGGTTGTGGGTTTACTGGCTATTCTGAAAGCGGGCGGAGCCTATGTGCCACTCGATCCGGCTTACCCTAGCGAACGACTGGCCTATATGCTGGAAGATTCAGAGCCAGTGCTCATAGTGACCCGGACAACACTGGCTGACAAACTGACCAGCTCCGTACCAACAATTCTGCTCGATAATATACTCGACACCGATCCTTCATTTCTGGCAGAACAACCGGCTGACAATCCGGATACACAGGCACTAGGACTGATGCCGCACCATCTGGCCTATATTATTTATACCTCCGGTTCAACCGGTCTTCCCAAAGGCGTGATGGTTGAACACACCAATATCACTCGCCTGCTGGCGGCGACACAAGCGCGGTTCCGGTTTAATAACAACGATGTCTGGACGCTGTTTCACTCCTTTGCTTTCGATTTTTCAGTGTGGGAATTGTGGGGAGCGCTGGCTTACGGGGGCAAACTCATCGTTGTTCCACTTGAATGTGCCCGATCGCCCCAGATGTTCTATGAGCTGCTTTGCCGGAAGCAAGTCACTATTCTGAACCAGACTCCAAGTGCCTTCCGTCAGTTAATTGCGACTCAGGATATGATGCCGCATGAGCAGCACACACTGCGCTGCATTATATTCGGCGGTGAAGCATTAGAGTTGCACACCCTCGCCCCGTGGGTTGAACGCAATCCTACCGCACAGACCCGTCTGGTGAATATGTATGGCATCACGGAAATTACCGTACATGCGACCTATCGTGAACTGACGGAAGCGGATATTCACGCAAGGCATGGCAGCCTGATTGGGCAGCCTCTGGAGGATTTACGCATCTATATCCTTGATGCTTATGGTCAGCCGGTGCCACTGGGCATTGCAGGCGAACTCTATATTGCAGGAGCAGGTGTTGCCCGTGGCTATCTGAACCGCCCTGAGCTGACTACCGAACGTTTCCTACCCAATCCGTTCGCCGGTAATCCAGATGAGCGCATGTATAAAACCGGGGATGTAGGGTGCTGGTTGCCGGATGGCAATATTGAATATCTTGGCCGCAATGATTTTCAGTACAAGATACGGGGCTTCCGCATTGAGCTGGGGGAAATTGAAGCAAGACTTAAGCAGTGCCACGGTGTACGTGAGGCCGTGGTTCTCCTTCGTGAAGACGAACCAGAAAATAAGCGTCTAATCGCCTACATACTGCCGCAGAATGGTGTTGAACTGGTTCCGGCGGTTCTGCGCCGCCAACTGGCAGAGCATCTGACAGAATATATGCTGCCCAGTGCATTTGTGGTACTTACCGCGTTTCCTCTTACCCCGAATGGCAAACTGGATCGCCGTGCCTTGCCGTTACCTGAACAATCGGCGGTAGTCACGCATGAATATGAACCACCACAAGGAATAGTAGAAACGGCTTTAGCGCAAATCTGGCAGAATTTATTAGGATTAGAACAGGTTGGTCGCCATGACCATTTCTTTGAATTGGGTGGTGACTCCCTGCTGGCTGTCCAGCTGGCGGCCCGTATACGCCGGATCATGGGGCGAGAACTCCCTCTGCAACAGATTTTTAGCCGACCAGTCCTGATGGAGTTAACTCAGGTTATTACTGAAGCAGCGGTATCCACGCAGGCCGTTATCCCTTCGGCTGATCGCAGCCAGCCACTCCCGCTGTCCTTTGCCCAGCAGCGCTTATGGTTCCTGAACCAGCTCGATTCGGCTGCCAGCCGCGCCTACCATATTCCGGTAGCACTGCGCCTGACAGGTCGACTTAACCATCATGTCCTGACCAGTACACTCAATCATCTGGTTGCCCGCCATGAAAGCCTGCGCACTCGGTTTATACTGGTTGAAGGCCAGCCTTACCAGCATATTGATCCTGCTGATACCGGCTTTACCTTGTCCTACCATGAGTTACGCAACTTAGATCCGGCGCTACGTACTGAACGAATTGAAGAGATTACAGCACTTGAAGCTCAGACGAGCTTTGATTTTATCCACGGGCCACTTGTTCGTGGTCATCTGCTGCAACTGACCGATGAAGAGCACCTGTTACTGATCACTCTGCATCATATCATCACTGATGGCTGGTCTATCGGTGTATTCATGCGTGAATTGGATATTATCTATCATGCATTGCTTAACAATCATGATATTTCTTTGTCACCCTTATCCATTCAATACGCCGACTATGCTGTCTGGCAACGTGAATGGTTACAGGAAAACATCTTCACGGCCCAACAAAATTTCTGGCGTATACAACTTAAGAATGCACCGGCACTACTGTCACTCCCGACAGATAGGCCACGTCCGGCAATCCAGTCCTACATTGGCAGTCAGGTGCCTTTCCATCTTGATAACAAGGTGCTGGCATCACTTCAGACACTCGGAAAACGCCACGATACCACCCTTTTTATGACGCTTCTGGCTGGCTGGAGTATCGTGCTGTCGCGGCTGAGTGGTCAGGATGATATCGTCATCGGCACCCCCATCGCCAATCGATCACTCTCTGAGCTTGAAGGATTGATGGGATTTTTTGTTAATACACTGGCTCTGCGGATCAGGCTCGATAATCATTTCTCTGTCGCTGACCTGTTAGCTCAGGTGCGGGAGCAGGCACTGGCTGCTTACGCTCATCAGGATCTGCCTTTTGAGCAAGTCGTTGAAGCCTTACAGCCTGAACGTAGTCTCAGCTATAGCCCCATCTTTCAGGTCATGCTGGCGCTGGATAATACGCCGGTTCAGGATCAGACATCGCATGAGTTGCAAATCACCCGGCTTGAGCAGGCGGGTCATAGTGCCCACTTCGATTTAATGCTGTTACTGGCCGAAAGTGATACAGGTCTGACTGGTGGACTGGAATATGCCGCTGATCTGTTTGATGCCACTACCGTTGAACGCATGGTGGGTTATCTCATCAATGTACTGACAGCAATGGCAGAAGATGAAACACAGGCCATTACGCACCTGCCTATGCTGTCCGCGGCAGAACGGCAGCAGTTGCTGGTGGATTTCAACGCCACTCAAGACACTTTTTCAGAAATAAACAGTCCACAATCCGCCCTAATCCATGAACTGTTTGAACAACAGGTGACACAGACTCCGGCTGCTATCGCTGTCGTTTTCGAACAACAAACCCTGAGCTATGACGCACTTAATCGTCATGCCAACCAACTGGCTCATTATCTGGTTAAGCGGGGAATAAAACCGGATGATCGAATTGCCATTTGCGTCGAGCGCAGCCCCGAAATGATTGTGGGCTTACTGGCTATCCTGAAAGCGGGCGGAGCTTATGTCCCTTTCGATCCGGCTTACCCTGCCGAACGGCTGGCTTATATGCTGGAAGACTCAGCCCCGACAGCCATTCTGACTCAGACAACACTGGCTGGCACGCTACACAGCTCTATACCAATTGTTTTGCTCGACAATATATTCGATATCAGCTCCTCCTCTATGGCAGAACTGCCCGATCACAACCTTGACGCACAGTCACTGGAGCTGACTTCACGCCATCTGGCCTATGTCATCTACACCTCCGGTTCAACCGGTCTGCCGAAAGGTGTGGCAATCGAGCACCGTAATGCCGTCAATCTCCTGAACTGGGCGCGGAAAACATTCAGCCAACAAGAGCTGGCACACACTCTTTTTTCCACGTCACTGAATTTTGATCTATCTGTATACGAATGTTTTACGCCTCTGATTTCTGGCGGTACGGTGCATCTTGTCCCTGATGTGTTATCGCTGATCAATACAAGGTCTATCGCTACAAAACAGAACCTCAGCCTGATCAATACCGTGCCCTCGGCTATCCCGCAACTGATTGAAGCCAATGCGATACCTGCAAATATCGCAACCATCAATCTCGGCGGTGAGGCGCTGAAACCACATATAGTTAAACAGTTATTTGCACACACTAATATCCGGCATATATACGATCTGTATGGCCCTTCAGAAACGACCGTTTATTCAACGTGGACACGTATGGATCGGACAATGGGCTTTCACAACCATATCGGACGCCCGATCGCCAATACCCGGATTTACATCCTTGATTCATCAGCTCAGCTTGTCCCCATAGGCACTGTCGGTGAAATTCACATTGCCGGAGCGGGTGTAGCGCGGGGATATCTGAATCGTCCTGAACTGACGATGGAACGTTTCCCCGCCGATCCTTTCTCCTCAGAACCCGATGCCCGCATGTACAAAACCGGTGATCTCGGTCGCTGGCTGCCTGATGGTAATATCGAATACCTCGGACGTAATGATTTTCAGGTCAAAATTCGCGGCTTCCGCATTGAACTGGGGGAAATTGAAGCACAGCTGATGCAATGTCACGGTGTGAGTGAAGCCGTGGTTATCGCCCGTGAAGATACTTTTAATCAACAGGCTATTGAGGAAAAAACAGGTGAACATAAACGGCTGATCGCCTATTTACGTCCACAGGAAGGTGTTGAACTCTCCCCTGCAGAACTGCGCCAGCAACTCGCTCAACACCTTGCTGAATATATGTTGCCCAGTGCTTTTGTTGTGTTGGAAACCTTCCCGTTAACCCCTAACGGAAAACTTGATCGTCAGGCTCTGCCTGAGCCTGATATTTCGACAGTGATAACCCGCAGTTATCAGGCTCCCATAGGGGAGAAAGAAACCGCACTGGCACGCATCTGGCAGGAGCTGCTGGGATTAGAGCAGGTCAGCCGCCATGACCACTTCTTTGAACTCGGCGGTCATTCGCTGATGATTGTTAGCCTGATTGAACGACTGTACAAATTTGGCTGGAAACTGGATGTTCGCAGTGTGTTCTCAGCGCCTGTCCTGATGATAATGGCTCAGGCGATTGAGGGAGATGCCGATACTTTTGTTGTTCCGCCTAACCTTATCCCGGATGATTGCACAGCCATTACACCGGATATGCTGCCGCTGGTTTCACTTTCACAGGCCGAAATTGATGCGATTGTCGAAGTTACTCCCGGCGGAGCCGGCAATATACAGGATATCTATCCACTGGCACCGTTACAGGAAGGCGTTCTGTTTCACCACCTATTACAGGAACAAGGTGATATTTATTTGCTCCATTGTATGCTCGCTTTCAATACCCGCGCATACCTTGATGATTTCCTGTCCGGTTTTCAGTATGTTATCGACCGCCACGATATTCTGCGTACAGCCGCCTGCTGGCAGGGGCTGGTCAAACCGGTTCAGGTGGTCTGGCGTCAGGCACGGCTGACGATCAATGAGTTCATTCCGTCCACAACAGATGATATTCCCGCTCAGCTCAGAGCGCTCAATAATCCGCGTGAACACCGTCTTAAGCTAAACCATGCACCACTATTTTTGGTAGATATCGCTTATGATCCGGTGCAGGATAACTGGCTGCTGGCACTGCACTTTCATCATATGACCGCTGATCATATGACACTGGAGCTGATTTTCGACGAAATTGCCCTGATACAGCTTATCCAGAAACAACAAGAACAACCTGAAACATTACCCGCTGCTCAGCCTTATCGTAACTTTATCGCCCAGACGTTAAGCGTACCAACATCGGTACACGAGGCCTATTTCCGTGAACAACTTGCTGATATTGACACGCCCACCGCTCCTTTTAGCGTGCTCTCCCTATCGGATGATGAACCTGTTGCTGAAGCGCGCCTCACCTTCGATCCGGTTCTGGCGGAGAATATCCGCCATCAGGCTCGTCGTCTGGGCGTCAGCCCGGGAGTACTGTTTCATGTCGCCTGGGCACAGGTACTGGCACAAACCAGCAGTTGTAATGATGTTGTATTCGGCTCAGTGTTATTAGGCCGATTGCAGAGTGGCAAAGGAACAGCCCGAACACTGGGTATGTTTATCAATACCCTGCCGGTACGGGTTTCCCTGACAGACCAGAGTGTGCTGGATACCGTACAGGCTACCTATCGCAATCTGACTACCTTACTCGAGCACGAACAGGCACCGCTGGCACTGGCACAGCAATGCAGCGGCGTGGCGCAACCAATGCCACTGTTTAGTACTCTACTTAATTATCGCCATACCCGGCTCAATGAAGCTGATATTTTTGAGATGCCCCAGCTGGGTATGCGTATTCTCACGGCGGAGGAGAGGACAAATTACCCAATCACCCTATCCGTGGATGATACGGGAGCAGGGTTCCGTCTGACAGCTCTGGCGGGATCAGGCATTGATCCGGCACGCATTACCACTTATCTGGAAACTGCCCTTCGTGGCTTGACTGAGTCACTGGCTCGCAATCCGCAGCAGCTGATTCAGGAGTTATCCATCCTGCCCGCCACAGAGCGGCAACAAATACTGGTGGATTTTAACTCAGCTCAAGCAACCTTATCGCCAACAGAAGATGCCCAGCCGGGTTTGATCCACCAATTATTTGAAGAGCAGGCCGCACATCGCCCCGACACCATCGCTATAGTGTTTGAAGGTAATTCCTTTAGCTATGGCGAACTGAATCAACGTGCTAACTATCTGGCGCATCATCTGATTGCGCAAGGTGTACGCCCCAATGATCGTGTCGCGATTTGCGTTGAGCGCAGCCCTCTGCTGATTATTGGCTTGCTCGCCATTCTTAAGGCCGGAGGCGCATATTTACCCCTTGATCCGGCTTATCCGACGGAAAGATTGCAGTATATGCTTAGGGATGCTGCTCCCGTCGCCATACTGACTCATACCGCTCATGCGGATAAATTGTCGGAAAACCACATTCTGACTTTATTATTGGATGAACAGGAAACCGGCCTGCCAACACAACAGCTCGATAACCCCACGGTTCACCTGACATCAAAAAATCTGGCCTATGTGATTTACACCTCCGGCTCAACCGGACAACCCAAAGGAGTCATGGTTGAGCATCGTAGTGTGCTTCACCTTATTATCAATAACAGTCTTGTGGATATCGGCCCTGATGACCGTGTTGCTCATTGTGCCAATATTGCGTTTGATGCCTCAACATGGGAAATCTGGTCAGCCCTGCTGAATGGCGGATGTTTACATATCATTCCCCAGACTGTATTGCTGGATCCGGTGCATTTCAGTCATTCACTCATCGAAGGGAAAGTGACCGCGCTTTGGCTGACTGTCGGTCTGTTCAATGCTTACCTTGATATTCTTATGCCGATGTTCGGGCAGCTACGTTACCTGCTGGTCGGTGGTGATGTTCTCGACCCCGGTAAGATCCGGCAGGTATTCTCGTCTGAATCTCAGCCTGCCTATCTGATTAACGGCTATGGCCCGACGGAAACCACCACGTTTGCAGCCACCTATGTAATAACATCCCCCATTGATATCACTCGCTCTATTCCTATCGGCCGCCCATTAACCGATACGCAAATCTATATCCTTGATCCCAAAGGGATGCCTGTTCCTGTTGGTGTTGCCGGCGAAATTTATATTGCCGGAGCCGGTGTTGCCCGTGGTTATTTAAATCTGCCTGAGCTGACTACTGAACGTTTTCTTGAGTGTCCTTTCTCCTCAGAGCCTGATGCGCGCATGTATAAAACAGGGGATCTGGGGCGCTGGCTGTCTGATGGTAATATCGAATACCTCGGACGCAACGATTTTCAGGTCAAAATCCGTGGCTTCCGCATTGAACTGGGGGAAATTGAAGCACAGTTGATGCAGTGTGACGGTGTGCGTGAAGCTGTCGTAATTGCCCGTGAAGACGAATCAAAGCAAAAACAGTTGGTCGCTTATTTGCAGCCACACAATGGCCTATCGTTAATACCCGCTGAACTACGTCATCAACTCTCACAACACCTTGCTGACTATATGCTGCCCAGCGCTTTTGTCATGCTGGAAACTTTCCCGCTGACATCCAATGGTAAACTGGATCGTCAGGCGCTTCCGGTACCTGATCTGACAGCAATAGTGACACGTGGTTATGAAGCACCGATCAGTGAAACGGAAACTGCACTGGCTCAGATTTGGCAAAAATTACTCGGTGTGCAGCAGGTCGGGCGTTATGACCATTTCTTTGAACTGGGGGGACATTCCCTGCTGGCGGTTCAGTTTGTCGCATACGTTCGTCAGGAACTGGCAAAAAACCTGTCATTAAAACAACTCTTTGACCAGCCAGTTCTGGCTGAGTTGGCACAACTGCTCACTGAAACTACAACTATTAGCCAAATCGAGATCCCTGTTGCTGACAGAAACCAGCCACTGCCACTCTCTTTTGCACAACAACGGTTATGGTTCCTGGCACAAATCGATCAGGCCGCCAGTCTGGCCTATCATATTCCCGTTACATTACATCTCAGCGGGCAACTCAGTCACCACGCACTGAGTCAGGCACTGAATAATCTGGTGGCTCGGCAAGAAAGCCTGCGTACCTGCTTTATCTCTGTAGCAGGTCATCCCTGCCAATACATTGATCAGGCTGATACCGGTTTCGCGCTGTCTTACCATGATCTACGCCCGTTAGCGCCTGAAGAACGAACTGACCGTATTACTGAATTGACCGCTCTTGAAACCCGGACGCCATTTGATTTCACACAGGGGCCACTGGTTCGTGGTCACTTGCTGCAACTGGCTGATGAAGAACATATCTTTCTGCTCACCCAACACCATATGATTTCCGATGGCTGGTCTGTCGGTGTGCTAATGCGTGAGCTAAGCGTTCTCTATCATGCGGCTCTTGAAAATCAGGCCAACCCGTTACTGCCATTACCTATTCAGTATGCCGATTATGCCGTCTGGCAACGTGGCTGGTTGCAGGAATCGGCTCTGACTGCACAACGTGATTTCTGGTCTTCCCGGCTTAAAGATGCTCCGGCTTTATTAACTCTGCCGACTGACAGACCCCGCCCGACGGTGCAGTCGTTCGTCGGCGGTCGAGTTCCTGTTTATTTTGATGCCGAACTACTGGCTTCACTGAAGAAACTGGGGCAGCGCCATAACAATACCCTGTTTATGACCCTGCTGGCGGCATGGAGTATTGTCCTCGCCCGGCTGAGTGGGCAGGATGATATTGTCATCGGTACACCGGTTGCCAACCGGCCTCACCATACACTGGAAGGATTAATCGGCTTTTTTGTCAATACATTAGCCCTGCGTACCAGAATAAGCGATTCCGACAGTGTTGCTGACCTACTGGTTCAGATCCGTGAACAGATGCTGGATGACTATGCCAATCAGGATCTGCCTTTTGAACAGGTGGTGGAAGCGTTACAGCCGGAACGTGATCTCAGTTACAGCCCGATATTTCAGGTGATGCTGGCTTTAAACAACACTCCTGCTCAGGCATTAAACCTGCCCGATATCCGCTGTACACTAATAGAACAGACAGACCCCAGCGCGCATTTTGATTTAACCCTGTCTCTGACCGAAAACGAAAATGGTCTGACAGGTGAACTGACTTATGCCGTAGATTTGTTCGATTCCGCAACCATTGAGCGCATGACTGGCTATTTAGTCAATGTGCTCACAGCAATGGTCACTGATGATACGCAATGTATTGCCACTCTGCCTATGCTACCCGCATCGGAGCGGCATCAATTACTGGTAGATTTCAATGCTATCCGGAGTGATTCACCACAGCCCGGCTTCACACCAGATGCACTTATCCACCAGCTGTTTGAAACTCAGGTATCGCAGTGCCCTGATGCTATTGCCGTGGTTTATGAAAACCAGACGCTGAGTTATCACGAACTGAACCAGCGAGCCAATCAGCTGGCTCATCATTTACTGGCGCTGGGAGTACGTCCGGATGATCGGGTTGCCCTTTGTGCTGAACGCAGCCCGGATATGGTCATCGGTCTGATTGCCACACTGAAAGCCGGTGGGGCTTATGTTCCCCTCGATCCGGCTTATCCGGCGGAACGGCTTAACTTTATGCTGGAAGATGCCGCTCCGGTTGTTTTGCTAACCACCACTGAGTTGGCAGACCAGCTTACCAGTACATTACCGACTATTTTACTCAATCACCCTGAACAGTTTCCGACAACACAACGAACGGATAACCCGGATGCTCAGGTATTGGGGCTGACACCCCATCATCTGGCTTACATTATTTATACCTCCGGTTCAACGGGTCAGCCGAAAGGCGTGATGGTTGAGCATCATAGCCTATGTAATCTGGTAACCACCCAACAAAATGTCCTTGCCCTCACGCCTGTGAGTCGGGTTCTGCAATTTGCTTCCGGCAGTTTTGATGCCTCTGTCTGGGAATGCGCTATGGCGCTACTGACGGGAGCCAGCCTCTATCTGGCAAAACGTGCCGACCTTCTACCCGGTGCGATCCTGTCAGATTATCTGGAAACCCATGCTATCAGCCATGTACTCCTGTCACCTACTGCGCTGACGGCAATGGATTCTCTGCCCGATACCCTTCAGACATTACTGGTCGGCGGGGAAGCCTGTCCAGCGGGTTTAGTCAAACGCTGGTCAGCGGGACGGCAGATGCTCAATGCCTACGGGCCGACGGAAATTACCGTTTGTGCAACGCTTTATCCGTGTGATAGTCAGGAAAACACACCGCCGCCGATTGGTCGTCCCATTACCAATACACAGGTTTATATTCTTGACGCCAATGCTCAACCTGTTCCTGTGGGGGTCACCGGAGAGATTTATATCGCTGGTGCCGGCGTTGCCCGTGGTTATCTGAACCGACCTGAACTAACAGCCGAACGTTTCCTGCTCGATCTATTTTCTTCTGAGCCAAATGCGCGTATGTACAAAACGGGGGATCTGGGTCGCTGGCGTTCTGACGGCAATATCGAATATCTCGGTCGCAATGATTCTCAGGTCAAATTACGCGGTTTTCGTATCGAACTGGGGGAAATTGAAGCCAGACTGGCCCAGTGTCATGGTGTACGCGAAGCTGTGGTTCTGATCCGGGAAGACGAACACAGTCAGAAACGGCTGGTTGCCTACCTGAAACCGGAAGAAGGCACTGAACTGGTTCCGGCTGAACTACGTCAGCAACTGGCTCAGCACCTCGCTGACTATATGCTGCCCAGTGCTTTTATTATCCTTGATACATTCCCGCTGACGCCCAATGGCAAACTGGATCGTCAGGCACTACCTGCGCCTGATCTGTCCGCTCTGGCAATACAGGGCTATAAAGCCCCCGTTGGCGAAATAGAAATAACGCTGGCTCAAATCTGGCAACAACTACTAGGTCTGGAACAGGTCAGCCGTTATGACAACTTCTTTGCGCTGGGCGGGCATTCACTGCTGATTGTCAGTCTGATTGCAGAACTGCATAACCACGGCTGGCGGCTTGATGTCCGCCATGTGTTCGCTACGCCTGTGCTTACCGATATGGCACAAGCCGCTCAGCGTGATGCAGAGTTTTTTGTCGTCCCACCTAACCTTATTCCAAATGGCTGTCAGGCTATTACACCGGATATGTTGCCGCTGGTTTCACTGTCCCAGTCAGAGATTGACGCTATCACTGCCAGTGTTTCTGACGGAGCGGGTAATGTGCAGGATATCTATCCGCTGGCACCATTACAGGAAGGCATTCTGTTCCATCATCTGTTACAGACACAGGGTGACGACTATTTATTACATACCCTTATTGCCTTTGATACCCGAACTCACCTTGATAGTTTCCTGAGCGCCATGCAGCAGGTAATCGACCGTCACGATATTCTGCGCACCTCGGTTTACTGGCAGGATCTGGCACAGCCCGTTCAGGTGGTATGGCGTCAGGCACCGTTATGTATCAAGGAATTTACGCCAGAAACAGAAGACGATATATCGGCCCAATTACGCACTCACACCGATCCGCGCTGGCACCGCATTGACCTGACTCGTGCGCCCCTGTTCACGGCTGATATTGCACACGATACGGCACAAAATGAGTGGTTACTGGCACTGCGTTTCCATCATCTGGTCAGTGACCATATGACACTCGATCTGATCTTCGCCGAAATTGTCCGGATACGGCAGGAGAATGCAGATGCACTGCCTGTTTCAGTGCCCTATCGCAATTTTATCGCCCAAACGTTGAATGTACCGGTTTCAGTACACGAAGATTATTTCCGCGAGCAACTGGCAGATATTGACGAACCTACGGCACCCTTTAATGTGCTTAAAATGCCGAAGATCAGCGCCTTACCTGATCATCGTCAATTGCGGGATAGCAGCAATCCCGTCGCCAAAGCCCGTATTTTACTGGATAACGATCTGGCAAACACTATCCGTTCTCAGGCACGTCGTCTGGGCGTCACTCCCGGCGTCCTGTTCCATGTTGCCTGGGCACAGGTGCTGGCACACACCAGCGGTCGTGATGATGTGGTTTTTGGCTCCGTGCTGCTGGGTCGTTTGCAGGGCATCACCGGGGCAGAGCAAATGCTGGGAATGTTTGTTAATACTCTGCCAATCCGCATTTCTCTGGCCGGTCGTCGTGTGCAGGAAACCGTGCTGGACACCTATCACCGTCTGACCGCGCTATTAGAACACGAGCAGGCTCCGCTGGCGCTGGCACAACAGTGCAGTGGTGTGGCACAGCCGATGCCGTTGTTCGGTGCCTTACTGAATTATCGCCATAGTCAGATGACTCAGGCTGAAATGGATACCATCTGGGCGGGTATGCGTGTGGTCGCAGCCGAAGAGCGAACTAACTACCCCATTACCCTGTCCGTGGATGACTTAGGTGACGGTTTTCAGCTCACAGCGCTGACTGTGACTGAAATTTCACCTGATCAGGTCACAAGCTATCTGATAACTGCGATTCAAGGGCTGGTTGAAGCTTTAATTGATCATCCTCAGCAACCGATTCTGGATATTCCGATTTTATCGGGATCAGAGCGGCAACGGCTGTTGGTGGAGTTTAATGCTCCTGAAACGCAAAGCGCATTCCCGGAAAATGCGCTAATTCACCAGTTAGTCGAAATTCAGGCATTACAGCGTCCTGATGCTATTGCCGTCACCTATGAAAATCAGACGCTGAGCTATCGTGAACTGAATCAGCGAGCCAATCGTCTGGCACATCACCTGCTGACACTCGGCATACGCCCGGATGATCGGGTCGCTATTTGTATTGAACGCTGTCCGGAAATGATTATTGGGTTGCTGGCCATTCTCAAAGCCGGTGGCGCTTATCTGCCACTTGATCCTAACTATCCGGCTGAGCGGCTTAACTTTATGCTTGAGGATGCTTCCCCGGTTGCCTTACTGACACAGGCTCAGTGGCATGAAAAACTGAACAGCGCCTTACCTGTTATCTTGTTGGACGATAAGTCAGACAGTTCCGCATCGTTCCCAACGCGTAACCCTGACATTCAGGCTTCAGGGCTGACATCACGCCATCTGGCCTATGTTATTTATACCTCCGGTTCAACCGGTCAGCCGAAAGGTGTCATGGTTGAACACTGGAATGTCATTTCCCTGCTTATCAATAACGGCTTTGCTGATATCGGGCCGGATGACTGCATTGCCCATTGTGCCAACGTCTCATTTGATGCGGCGACATGGGAGGTTTGGGCTGCGCTGACACATGGCGCACGACTTCTGCTAATCCCAGAAAAAGTACTGTTACAACCTGACCAATTCGCGCAATCTCTGTCAGCAGAGAAAGTCAGTGCACTGTTCCTGACTACGGCGCTGTTTAATCAGTATGTCAGCCTGATTGCTCCTGCGTTATCGGATCTGCGTTACCTCCTGTTCGGCGGTGAGCAGGCCAACGCCCATACCGCCATTCGTTTCCGGGCGGAATATCCTGTGCAGCATTTGCTGCATGCCTATGGGCCTACAGAAGCCACAACAATTGCCACTGTTTATGAAATGCCGCTCATGCCAGAAAAAACCGGTGAAGGTGAAATCAAAATTCCGATTGGTCGCCCTATCGGTAACCGGAGAATCTATATTCTGGACAAACAGGCTCAACCTGTTCCTGTCGGAGTTTCCGGTGAGATCTATATCGCCGGTGCAGGCATTGCCCGTGGTTATCTGAATCGCCCGGAACTGAACGCAGAGCGTTTTCTGCCCGATCCGTTCTCTTCAGAACCTGATGCACGTATGTACAAGTCCGGGGATTTGGGGCGCTGGTTACCGGACGGTAATATCGAATACCTCGGTCGCAATGACTTTCAGGTCAAACTGCGAGGCTTTCGTATCGAACTGGGGGAAATCGAAGCCAGACTGGTACAGTGCGATGGGGTACGTGAGGCGGTAGTTCTGATACGGGAGGACGAACCCAATCAGAAGCGGATAGTAGCCTATCTGCGACCAGAGGAAGACACTGAACTCGAGCCAGCAGAACTACGTCGCCAGCTTGCTCAGCATCTTACTGATTATATGCTGCCCGGTGCGTTTATTATGCTGGAAACTTTCCCGCTGACCCCTAATGGCAAATTAGATCGTCAGGCACTTCCTGCACCGGATTCATCGGCAGTAGCAACCCGTGACTATGCAGCGCCTGTCGGTGAAACGGAAATCACATTAGCCCGGATCTGGCAGGATCTGCTGGGACTGGAGCAAATCGGGCGCTATGACCATTTCTTTGAACTGGGCGGGCATTCACTGCTGGCTATTCAGCTTACAGCCCGTATCCGTCAGGTACTGAAGCGAGAATTACCGTTGCAACAGCTATTTGATCAACCACGGCTGATGGATTTAGCTCAGGAACTGACTGATGTTGCAACAACCTCTCAAATGACAATACCAGTCGCTGACCGTAGCCAGCCGCTGCCGCTTTCCTTTGCTCAACAAAGATTGTGGTTCTTAGACCGACTCGATCCGGCTGCCAGTCTGGCTTACCATATTCCACTGGTATTGCGTCTGAGCGGAGAACTCAGTCACCATGCCCTGCGCCAAACATTCGACAATCTGGTCGCCCGACATGAGATCCTGCGTACCCGTTTTGTACTGGTGGCAGGCCAGCCCCGCCAGCAAATTGCAACGGCTGACAGCAGATTTGCGCTGTCTTATCAGGATCTGCGCACATTAACTGCCGATGAACAAACCCAGCGAATTACAGAAATTGCTACCACCGAAA
This sequence comes from Xenorhabdus sp. PB30.3, assembly GCF_963895965.1. NCBI lineage: Bacteria > Pseudomonadati > Pseudomonadota > Gammaproteobacteria > Enterobacterales > Morganellaceae > Xenorhabdus > Xenorhabdus sp. PB30.3. The sequence continues at coordinate 17,190 of NZ_CAWQMW010000120.1, forward strand.
CCGGAATACCGTTTGATTTTACTCAGGGTTCACTGATCCGTGGTCAATTACTGCAACTGGCTGATGATGAACATGTATTACTGATCACCCAGCACCATATTATTTCCGATGGCTGGTCTGTCGGTGTGCTAATACGTGAGCTGAGCATTCTCTATCGGGCTGCTCTTGAAAATCAGGAAAACCCGTTACTACCCCTACCCATTCAGTATGCCGATTATGCGGTCTGGCAGCGTGACAATCTGCATGAAGCCGCGCTTAACAGACAACGGGAGTTCTGGTGTCACCAGCTCCGCGATGCGCCTGCTTTGCTGACACTTCCGACAGACCGGCCTCGTCCCGCATCACAAACTTTTACCGGAGGAAGAGTTCCCGTTCATTTTAATGCGGAATTACTGGCTTCGCTGAAAACACTCGGACAACGCCATAACAACACCCTGTTTATGACCCTGCTGACAGCATGGAGTATCGTGCTGGCGCGGCTGAGCGGGCAGGATGATATTGTCATCGGTACACCGGTTGCCAACCGTCAGCATCGCGAACTGGAAGAGCTGATCGGCTTCTTTGTGAATACGCTGGCCCTGCGTGTCAGGCTGAATGGTTCTGCCAGTGTGGCCGATTTGTTCAGACAGATTCGGGAACAGACACTGGCGGCCTATGCCAATCAGGATCTGCCCTTCGAGCAAGTAGTGGAAGCGTTACAACCTGAGCGCAGCCTGAGTTACAGCCCGATATTTCAGGTTATGCTCGCGTTAAATAACACACCAGCACAGACACTGACATTACCGGATTTACAATTAACGGTGATGGAACCGATACACCACAGTGCCCACTTCGATTTAACCCTGTCATTAACCGAAACCGATGCAGGTCTGACAGGCGAGCTGACCTATGCCAGTGCGTTATTTGATGCAGCAACCATTGAACGAATGGTGGGTTATCTCACCAATGTACTGAACGCAATGGTGGCAGATGAATCACAACTGGCTGCCACTGTACCTATGTTATCGCAATCAGAGCGGCAACAATTGCTGATGGATTTCAATGCGCATCAGGCTGATTTCCCCGATAATGCGTTGCTCCACCAGCTGTTTGAGGCTCAGGCAGACCAATCTCCTGATGCAGTTGCCGTGGTATTTGAAGGGCAGACACTCAGCTATGGTGAACTCAACCAACGTGCCAATTATCTGGCTCATCAGCTGATTACGCAGGGTGTACGTCCGGACGATCGGGTAGCAATTTGTGTCGAACGGAGTCTGGAAATGGTGGTCGGTCTGCTGGCTATCCTCAAGGCCGGAGGAGCCTATATCCCGCTTGACCCTGCTTATCCTGCCGAACGGCTGGCCTATATGCTGGAGGATTCAAATCCGGTGGTCATAGTGACTCAGGCAACACTGGCCGAAAAACTCATCAGTCCCCTGCCTGTAGTTATGTTGGATAATGTTATGCTGGATAATTTATTATCCGGTGGCTTATTACCCGATCATGAACAGTTCGGGAACCCGGATGTACAAAAATCAGCGCTGAACCCCCATCATCTGGCGTATGTGATTTATACCTCCGGCTCTACCGGTAAACCTAAAGGCGTGATGGTTGAACACGCCAATGTCACCCGCCTGCTGGCAGCGACACAGGCGCGGTTCCGGTTTGATAACAACGATATCTGGACGCTGTTCCACTCTTTTGCTTTCGACTTCTCAGTCTGGGAATTGTGGGGAGCGCTGGCTTACGGCGGCAAGCTGGTGGTGATCCCGACTGAATGTACCCGTTCACCACAGATGTTCTATGAGCTACTGTGCCGTGAACAGGTCACTATCCTGAACCAGACACCCAGCGCCTTCCGCCAGCTAATTGCAGCTCAGAATATGACTCAGTACGATCTGCCACCACACATGCTGCGCTGCATTATCTTTGGCGGCGAAGCATTGGAGCTGCATACCCTTGCCCCGTGGATTGAACGCAATCCTACTAAACAGACCCGTCTGGTGAATATGTATGGCATCACGGAAATTACCGTACATGCGACCTATCGTGAACTGACGGAAGCGGATATCCACGCAAGACGTGGCAGCCTGATTGGGCAGCCTCTGGATGATTTACGCATCTATATCCTTGATGCCTATGGTCAGCCTGTGCCACTGGGCGTTGCAGGCGAACTCTATATTGCAGGAGCAGGGGTTGCCCGTGGCTATCTGAACCGCCCTGAGCTGACCGCAGAGCGTTTCCTGTCTGATCCCTTCTCCGGTAAACCCGATACACGCATGTATAAAACCGGTGATTTAGGGCGCTGGCTACCTGATGGCAATATCGAATATCTCGGCCGCAATGATTTTCAGGTCAAAATACGCGGTTTCCGCATTGAACTGGGGGAAATTGAAGCCAGACTTGAACAGTGCGCCGGAGTCCGTGAAGCTGTCGTGATCGCCCGTGAGGACGGAACACATCAAAAACAGCTGGTGGCCTATCTGCGGCCACAGCCTGATGCCATACTGAATCCGACAGAATTGCGTCAGCAACTGGCACAACACCTTGCCGACTATATGCTGCCCAGTGCATTTGTCACACTGGATTCTTTCCCGTTGACAGCAAATGGAAAACTCGACCAGCGGGCATTGCCTGCCCCTGATTCATCAGCCGTGGTATCACATCGCTATGTGTCGCCAATGGGTGAAACAGAAATCGCACTGGCACAAATCTGGCAACGCCTGTTAAAACTGGAGCGTGTTGGTCGTCACGACCATTTCTTTGAATTAGGCGGGCATTCCCTGATGATTGTCAGCCTGATCGAGGAGTTACGTCTCATCGGCTGGCAACTGGATGTGCGCAGCGTATTTATTTCTCCTGTCCTTGCCGATATGGCACAGACTATTCAGCGTGATACTGACGATACATTTATCGTGCCGCCTAACGGCATTCCTGAAAATTGTCAGCTGATCACACCAGACATGCTGCCTTTGGTTGCGCTGTCCCGGACAGAAATAGATGCCATTGTCGCTACCGTGCCCGGCGGCGCTGCCAATGTACAGGATATCTATCCGTTGTCACCGTTGCAGGAAGGGATCCTGTTCCACCATCTGTTACAGATACAGGGTGACAATTATCTGCTGCAAAGCCTGCTCGCTTTTGACTCCCGCGAACGTCTTGATGCGTTTCTGTCCGCACTGCAACAGGTTATCGATCGCCATGATATTCTGCGAACAGCGGCATACTGGCAGGATTTAGTTCAGCCGGTTCAGGTTGTCTGGCGTCAGGCGTCTCTGAGTATCAATATTTTCACGCCAGCCACTGAAATCGATATTGTTACCCAACTCAGAGCGCATACCGATCCACGCCGATACCGTATCAATCTGGATCGTGCACCGCTGTTTACCGCAGATATTGCTCACGATCCAGAACACAATGAATGGCTGATGGCACTGCGCTTCCATCATCTGGTCAGTGATCATATGACGCTGGAGCTGATTTTTGCAGAGATTGCGCTGTTCCTGACAGGAAATACGAAAATACTGCCTGCTGTTCTGCCCTATCGCAACTTTATCGCCCGGACACTGCACGTGCCGGAACCGGAACACGAGACTTATTTCCGCAGCCGACTTGCTGATATCGACGAGCCAACCGCGCCGTTTGGTATCCTGAAAGTTCAGACCGACGGCGAAACTGTGGCTGAATCCAGTCTCACTATTGCCCCAGAACTGGCAGCGGCGATCCGCACTCAGGCGCGACATCTGGGAGTCAGTCCGAGTGTCCTGTTCCATGTGGCATGGGCGCAGGTACTGGCAAAAACCAGCGGTCGTGATGATGTGGTTTTCGGTTCCGTCCTGTTGGGACGGCTTCAGGGAGGTGCAGGAGCCGAGCAGGTATTAGGGATGTTCATCAACACCCTGCCAATGCGGGTTTCTGTCGGTGATTGCACCGTTCACGAAGCGGTTAAGGATACCTTCCACAATTTAATGCTGCTGCTGGAGCATGAGCAGGCACCTCTGGTTCTGGCACAACAATGCAGCGGTGTACCGCAGTCAATGCCGTTGTTCAGCACCCTGCTGAATTATCGCCATAGTCAGACTGCTGAATCGGTTGACACTGTATGGACGGGCATTCGCATTCTGACCGCAGAAGAACGCACCAACTACCCAGTCACGTTGTCAGTGGACGATTTAGGCACCGGATTCAGGCTAATTTCACAAACAATAACCGGCATTGACCCGAACAGGATAGCCGCTTATCTGGTAACCGCAATTAATGGCCTGATTGATGCGCTGACACATAACCCACAATATTTGCTGCGGGATATCTCAATCCTGCCTGCAACAGAACGCAAGCAGTTGCTGACCGATTTCAATGCTAATCAGGTGGAATTCCCACACAACATCCTGATACACCAGTTGTTTGAGGAACAATCAGCCCGTGCGCCTGACGCCACTGCCATTATATTTGCCGAACAAACACTGAGTTATAACGAGCTGAACTGTCGTGCTAATCAGCTGGCTCATTATCTGATTAAGCAGGGAGTGCAACCGGATGATCGGATAGCCGTCTGTCTCGAACGCGGTCCGGAGCTGATTATCAGCCTGCTCGCTATTCTCAAGGCTGGCGGGGGTTATGTCCCACTGGACCCTGCTTACCCGGCAGAACGACTGACCTACATGCTGGAAAATTCATCCCCGCAGATCCTGCTGACTCAGGCAGCACAAGCGGAAAAATTGTTCCTCTCTACATCGGTGATAACTGTCCCGATTATGGAACTGGACACTCAGGCATCGTTACTGGCGGAACAGCCAGCCGATAATCCGGATGCCCGGGCACTGGGAGTGATGCCACACCATCTGGCGTATGTGATTTATACCTCCGGATCTACCGGTAAACCCAAAGGGGTGATGGTTGAACACGCCAATGTTACCCGTCTGCTGGCGGCGACACAGGCACGGTTCCGGTTTGATAACAACGATGTCTGGACGATGTTCCACTCTTTTGCTTTCGACTTCTCGGTATGGGAATTGTGGGGAGCGCTGGCTTACGGTGGCAAGCTGGTGGTGATCCCGACTGAATGTGCCCGCTCACCTCAGATGTTCTATGAACTGCTTTGCCGGAATCAGGTCACTATTCTGAACCAGACTCCAAGTGCCTTCCGCCAGTTGATTGCGGCTCAGGAGATGATGCCGCATGAACAGCACACACTGCGCTGCATTATATTCGGCGGTGAAGCATTAGAGCTGCATACCCTTGCCCCGTGGGTTGAACGCACTCCTACCGAACAGACCCGTCTGGTGAATATGTATGGCATCACGGAAATTACCGTACATGCGACCTATCGTGAACTGACGGAAACGGATATCCATGCACAGCATGGCAGCCTGATTGGGCAGCCTCTGGATGATTTACGCATTTATATCCTTGATGCTTATGGTCAGCCGGTGCCACTGGGCGTTGCAGGCGAAATTTATATTGCAGGAGCAGGTGTTGCCCGTGGTTATCTGAACCGCCCTGAGCTGACTACCGAACGTTTCCTGCCCGATCCGTTCTCCGGTAAACCCGGTATGCGCATGTATAAAACCGGCGATTTAGGCCGCTGGTCATCGGATGGCAATATCGAATATCTCGGCCGCAATGACTTTCAGGTCAAGATACGGGGCTTCCGTATTGAGCTGGGTGAAATCGAGACAAGGCTTGAACAGTGTCACGGTGTACGTGAAGCGGTGGTTATCCTTCGTGAAGATAAACCTGAACATAAACGCCTCGTTGCCTATCTGCTGCCCCAAAACGGCGCTGAACTTGAGCCGGCGGTTCTGCGCCGCCAGCTGGCAGAACATCTGGCGGAATATATGCTGCCCAGTGCCTATGTCGTGCTGACCGCTTTCCCTCTCACACCGAATGGCAAACTGGATCGCCGGGCGTTGCCAGAGCCTGAACTCTCTGCGGTAGTGACACATGAATATGAAGCGCCACAGGGAAGGATAGAAACAGCACTGGCACAAATCTGGCAAGAACTGTTAGGGCTGACACGCATTAGTCGTCATGACAATTTCTTTGAACTGGGTGGTCATTCATTGATGGTTATCCGGCTGATAAACCACATAAAAAGTCAGCTTATGGTCAGTATTCCCCTGACCTCCCTGTTTGTTTCACCCAAATTAATGGAACAGGCAGACATCATCTTTGCAGCACAAATGAGTGCAATCGGCGACAACGACATTGAATCAATTCAAAGCGATCTTGATGCGATGTCTGCCGAAGAGTTAATGGCAATTTTAGGCGAAAACGATACCCGTAAAAAAGATACCGGCGGAGATAACAAATAATGACAAGGACTACTATGAATCTCGATGATCTGAAACGTGCTGTTATGGAGAAAAGGCTTGAAGAGCAACTGAAAGCACGGGGTTATCAACAGCAGCAGTCAATGATAAAACCCGCGGATCGTAACCAGCCACTGCCATTATCTTTTGCTCAACAGCGGCTGTGGTTTCTCTGCCAGTTCGAACCGGCTGCCAGTCTGGCTTATCATCTGCCGGTAATACTCCGCCTTAGCGGTCAGCTTGACCGCCATGCGCTGAGTGCATCACTCGACCGTCTGGTTGAGCGCCATGAAAGCCTGAGAACCCGTTTTGTGTCAGTGGAGGGAAAGCCCTGTCAACACATTGATCCGACCGATATCGGCTGTACTCTGTCTTATCATGACCTGAGCCAGTTGGCTCCGGTTTTGCACGCCGAGCGCATTACCGGGTTTATTGATACCGAAGCGCAAACCCCGTTCGATTTTACTCAGGAACGGCTGATTCGCGGCCAGCTGCTTCGTCTCAGCGATAAAGAGCATATTTTATTACTGACCCTGCATCATATTATTACCGACGGCTGGTCTACCGGTGTGCTGATACGGGAGTTAGGAGATTTCTATCGTGCGGCCCTTGATGGCCATGATATCTCTTTATCACCATTACCTGTTCAATATGCTGACTATGCGGTCTGGCTACATGAACAAGCGCAGGGAAATAGCCTCACGAAACAACGCGATTTCTGGTGTGAACAACTCAAAGATGCTCCGCCGCTGCTGACACTCCCTATTGATCGCCCACGCCCGGCAGTACAGAGCTATATCGGCGGCAAAGTCTCCTTTCATATTGATGCCCCTTTACTGGCATCACTGAAGGCGCTGGGGAAACGCCATAACAGTACGCTGTTTATGACCCTTCTGACCGCATGGAGTATCGTACTGAGCCGCCTTAGTGGGCAGGATGATATTGTTATCGGTACCCCTGTTGCTAACCGTCCACACCGTGAGCTTGAAGGGCTGATAGGCTTCTTCGTCAATACACTGGCTTTACGTATCACCTTCGATAACGATCTGAGTGTGGCTGATTTACTCACTCAAATCCAGGAGCAGTCACTGGCGGCCTATGCCCATCAGGATCTGCCCTTTGAACAGGTGGTGGAAGCTCTGCAACCTGAACGTAGTCTCAGCTACAGCCCGATTTTTCAGGTGATGATGGCCTTAAATAACACGCCGGCTCAGGAGCTTACACTGCCGGAACTGCAACTCACACCGATTGAGCAGAAGCATCGGGGTGCGCATTTTGATTTAACCCTGTCACTGAACGAAATCGGAACAGGTTTAGCCGGGGATTTAGAATATGCCGCCGATCTGTTCGATCACCCAACTGCTGAGCGTATGGTGGGTTATTTAACCCATATATTAACTGCAATGGTGATTGATGATAGCCAGCCCGTAAACACATTGCCGATGTTGCCAGATTCAGAGCGGCAACAATTATTAGTGGATTTCAATGCCACTCAGACAGCGTTTCCGCAAGATGCGCTCATTCACCAGTTAGTTGAAGCGCAGGTGTTACAGCGCCGCGATGCTATCGCTATAAGCTACGAAGGGCAGACACTGAGTTATGCTGAGCTTAACTGCCATGCCAATCGTCTGGCTCATCACCTGCTGGCACTGGGTATACGCCCGGACGATCCGGTTGCAATCTGTGCCGAACGCAGCCCGGAGCTGATAGTCGGTCTGCTTGCCATACTGAAAGCGGGTGGTGCCTATGTGCCACTCGATCCTCATTACCCTGCTGAACGGCTGAGCTATATGCTGGAGGACGCCAGACCTGTAGCTCTGCTGACGCAGCTAGCATGGTACGACAAACTGGACACCTTTGTGCCTGTCGTTTTGCTGGATAATTTATTGAGTGAGCAGGAAGCACCTCTGGCTGGCTATCCCACGCACAATCCGGATATTCAGACACCAGGTCTGACCTCGCATCATCTGGCTTATATCATTTATACGTCAGGCTCAACGGGCCAGCCTAAAGGCGTGATGATTGAGCACCGCAACGTAATTCGCTTACTTATCAATAATAACGTTGCCGATATTACTCCCGATGATTGTGTTGCCCACTGCGCCAATATTTCATTTGATGCGGCAGCGTGGGAAGTCTGGTCTACGTTGGTACATGGCGCCAGACTCCTGCTAATACCGGAAAATACCTTGCTACAGCCAGCTTATTTTGGTCAGTGTCTGTCATCCGCAGGTATCACAACTTTATTTCTTACCACTGCCCTGTTTAACCAATATGCAGGCTTGCTTGCCCCAGCCTTACCGGGTCTGCGTTATGTTTTGTTTGGCGGCGAACAGGCCGATAGCCGTTCGGCTATTCAGTTATGGGCTGAGCATTCGCCACAACATTTATTGCACATGTACGGGCCAACGGAAGTCACTACTTTTGCCACCGCTTATAAAATCCCCTTTATCGAAAGGTTTCATACTGAACAGATTGAAAAAGAGATAAAAATTCCCATTGGTGGCCCGATTGCCAACACTCAGATCTATATTCTTGATTCCGGCAAGCAACCTGTTCCTCTTGGGGTAACGGGCGAAATTTATATTGCCGGTGAAGGGGTTGCCCGTGGTTATCTTAACCGTCCGCAACTCACCGCTGAACGCTTTCTGGCTAACCCGTTTTCATCAGAGCCTGATGCACGAATGTATAAGACCGGCGATCTGGGGCGCTGGCTGCCGGATGGCAATATTGAATACTGTGGTCGCAATGATTTTCAGGTCAAAATACGCGGTTTCCGCATTGAGTTGGGGGAAATTGAAAGCCGCCTCTCCCTGTGTCATGGTGTGCAAAAAGCACTGGTTCTCGCCCATGAAGAAGCCGGTGATGAGAAAACAGGCGCTAAAACAGGAAGTCAGAAACAGTTGATTGCCTATATACAGCCTCAGCAGGGAGTGATACCGGAACCGGCCGAATTGCGTCAGCAGCTTGCCAGACACCTTGCTGATTATATGTTGCCCAGTGCTTTTATCATGCTGGATAATTTCCCGCTGACCGCTAACGGAAAAATTGACCGTGATGCGCTTCCTGCTCCAGAGGCTTCCGCTTTCGCGGTTCGCCACTATGAATCTCCGACAGGGGAAACAGAAACTTCGCTGGCACAAATCTGGCAACAGCTACTAAGACTGGAGCAGATCAGTCGTCATGACCATTTCTTTGAGCTGGGTGGTCATTCACTGATGATTGTCAGCCTGATCGAAGAGCTACGCCGTACTGGCTGGCACCTTGATATCCGCAGCGTATTCTCCACGCCGGTTCTCGCTGATATGGCGCAGGCTCTTCGCCGTGATGCTGATTCTTTTGTTGTGCCTGAGAACCTGATCCCTGAAGATTGCACTGCGATTGTTCCTGAGATGCTGCCATTGGTGACATTATCTCAGGCTCAGATTGATGCCATTGTCGGAACTGTGTCCGGTGGCGCTGGTAATGTACAGGATATTTATCCGTTATCTCCCTTGCAGGAAGGAATTCTGTTCCACCATCTGATGCAGACTGAGGGGGATACCTACCTGTTACAGAGTTTGCTGGCTTTTGATAACCGCGAACGCCTTAACCAGTTTTTATCTGCTTTACAGCAAGTTATCAACCGTCACGATATCCTGCGCAGCAGTGTTTTCTGGCAAGGACTGGAGCAGCCGGTTCAGGTCGTCTGGCGTCAGGCACCACTGGAGATTAACGTCTTCACTCCAAATACGGAAAATAATATTCAGGGACAACTGCTGGCTCACACCGACCCACGCCAGCATCGTATCGATCTGACCCGTGCTCCGTTATTCACTGCTGATATCGCTCATGATACGGCACAAAATGAATGGCTGCTGGTATTACGTTTTCATCATCTGGTCAGCGATCATGTGACACTGGAACTGATTTTCGATGAAATTGCACTTATCTTGCACAAGCAGGAAACTGCCTTGCCCGCCGTATTGCCTTACCGCAATTTTATTGCCCGAACGCTGAGTGTGCCTGTCTCAGAACATGAAGATTATTTCCGTTCCCGGCTGGCTGATATTGATGCTCCAACTGCGCCATTTGGTGTGCTTTCAATATCTAATAACGAAAATCCAATACCGAATAACGAAAATCCAGCAGCAGAACAGAATAACGCTATTACGGAAGCACACCTTCCGCTTTCTCCTGAATTATCGGGTTCCATCCGTGCGCTGGCACGGCAACTGAAAGTCAGCCCGAGTGTCCTGTTTCATGTTGCATGGGCACAGGTACTGGCACAGACCAGCAGTCGCGATGATGTAGTTTTTGGTTCCGTTTTGTCAGGCCGTCTGCAAGGCGGAGCTGGAGCTGACCATATACCGGGAATGTTTATTAATACCCTGCCGATTCGGATTTCCCTCGCAGATCGCAGCGTACAGGTTGTGGTACAGGATACTTATCAGGATTTAATCACACTGCTGGAACATGAACAGGCCCCGTTAACACTGGCACAAAGTTGCAGCGGTGTAGAACACGCCATACCACTATTCAGCACCTTGCTGAATTATCGCCACTCTCAGGCCAGTGAAGAAAAAACGCCCAAAAACAGTTGGTCAGGTATGCGGGTTATCGCGGCTAAAGAAGGCACTAACTATCCCATCACTCTGTCAGTGGATGATTTAGGCTCAGATTTCTGCCTGTCCGCCCACGCGGTAGCGGGTATCGACCCTGTCCGGATGACTCACTATCTGCAAACAGCCCTCTGTGGTTTAGTTGATGCCTTGATGCATCATCCCCAGCAATTAATTCTGCATGTGCCGATCCTGCCGGAAACCGAGCGACAACAGCTGTTGGTGGATTTTAACGCGAGTAGCTGTAAAACCGGACAGGCTGACCTCTCACAGGATATGCTGATCCACCAGCTATTTGAGGCTCAGGTATTACAGCGTCCTGATGCTGTTGCGCTGACTTACGAAGATCAGACACTCAGCTATGAGGAGCTGAACCAGCGCGCCAACCGTCTGGCTCATTATCTGATTGCGCTGGGTGTACGTCCGGATGACCGGGTCGCAATTTGTGTTGAACGCAGCGCGGAACTGATAGTTGGCCTGCTCGCTATTCTTAAAGCGGGTGGTGCATACGTGCCTCTCGATCCGGCTTATCCGGCGGAACGACTGGCATTGATGCTGAAAGATGCTACGCCCGTGGTATTACTGGCACAAACAACGCAGCTCGATAAGTTGCCTGATACGGTACCGGTATTCGTACTTGATTCGCCAGAAAACTCATTGGACACTCAGCCGACTGATAACCCGGATACTCAGGCTTTGGGGCTGACATCACGCCATCTGGCCTATGTGATTTACACCTCTGGTTCAACAGGACAGCCCAAAGGGGTCATGGTTGAACATATTAATGTCAATCATCTGGTGATTAATAATCATTATGCGGATATCGGTGCGAATGACTGTGTTGCTCATTGTGCCAATACTGCATTTGACGCATCAACATGGGAAGTGTGGTCCACCCTGCTGAATGGCGGGCGTTTGCATATTATTCCGCAATCTGTCCTGCTCGATCCGGTGCTTTTCTGTGATTCGCTGATTAGAGGAAAAGTCACTGCACTTTGGTTAACCGCTGGGTTGTTTAATGAATACTTTAATACGCTCAAGCCACTGTTCGGACAATTACATAATTTACTCGTTGGTGGGGATGTGCTTGATCCCGGAAAGATACAACAGGTACAACAGGCTGAATCCCAGCCTGCTCATCTGATTAATGGCTATGGTCCGACAGAAACCACAACGTTTGCATCAACTTATGAGATAAAATCGCCTGTTGATGTCGCACACTCCATTCCTATTGGCCGCCCAATCGCCAGTACCCGGATCTACATTCTTAATTCACGTGGTCAACCTGTACCTATCGGCGTTACAGGGGAAATCCATATCGCAGGCAAAGGCGTTGCCCGTGGTTATCTGAATCGCCCCGAGCTGACTGCGGAACGCTTTATTACTGATCCATTCTCTTCTGAACCTGATGCCCGTATGTACAAAACCGGTGATTTGGGGCGCTGGCGTGCCGATGGCAATATCGATTACCTCGGTCGCACGGATAAACAGATCAAACTGCGTGGTTTCCGCATTGAGCCGGGCGAAATTGAAGCCGGACTGATGCAGTGTCATGGTGTGCGTGAGGCGATTGTTCTGAGCCGCGAAGACGGGGCCGGACAGAAACAACTGGTTGCCTATCTGATTGCTCAGGATGGCATTGAACTAACCCCAACTGAACTGCGCCGGCAGCTTTCCCGACACCTTGCCGACTATATGCTGCCCAGCGCTTTTGTCACGCTTGAATCTTTCCCGCTGACTCCTAATGGCAAACTGGATCGTCAGGCTCTGCCAGCGCCTGATATGTCAGCGATTGTTACGCGCCAGTATGAAGCACCGAACGATGAAGAAGAGGAAACACTGGCAAAAATCTGGCAAAGCCTGCTGGGGCTGGAGCGTGTAGGCCGCTTTGATCACTTTTTTGAACTGGGCGGTCACTCTCTGATGGTAGGTCAGCTCGCAACCCGCATTCAGAATGAATTTTTGGTTGAGATCCCCATCGCTTCACTGTTCCTTTCCCCCAGACTGGCGGATCAGGCAGAAATAATTTTCGCAGCACAAAAGGAAGCGGTGGGACAAAACAATATTGACTCCCTTCAGGACACACTGGATTCAATGTCCGCAGAGGAATTAATGGCCATGTTAGGTGGAGACAGCGACAAATGATAAAGAGCGATATGAATCTTGAGGATCTGAAACGGGCTGTTTTGAAAAAGAAACTTAAAGAGCAATTACAAACTCAGCAGCACCAGAAACGACCGCCTGTTCAGCACGCTGACCGTGATCTGCCCCTGCCATTATCTTTTGCACAGCAACGCCTGTGGTTTCTTCACCAGCTCGAACCAGCGGCCAGTCTGGCTTATCATATTCCCATGTCACTGCGCCTGACCGGACAACTGAATCGTCATGCCCTGACCGCCACCCTCAATCGGCTGGTTGCCCGCCATGAAATTCTCCGTACCCGTTTTATGCTTACCGAAGGTCAGCCATACCAGCATATTGACCCTGCTGACACGGGCTTTACCCTGACTTATCAGGATTTGCGTATGCTGGATTCAGAAACGCATATGCAGCGTATTGCCGACATTGCCGCACTTGAAGCCCGGACTCCCTTCGACCTGACCCAAGGCCCGCTGATCCGGGGTCAGTTATTACAATTAGCTGATGACGATCATGTCTTGTTGTTCACTCAGCACCATATTATTTTCGATGGCTGGTCAATTGGTGTACTGGCACATGAACTGAGCGCCCTTTACCGCATAGAATGCGATCCAGATAATAATGACTCCGAAAATAATGACCCCGAAAATGATAGTGATACATCACTCCCGCCACTGCCCATTCAATACGCCGATTATGCGCTCTGGCAGCGGAATTGGTTACAGGGTGATGTTCTCGCGGAACAACGTGATTTCTGGAGCCGTCAGCTTAAAGGTGCCCCGGATTTACTGACACTCCCCACCGATCGCCCACGCCCGGCTACTCCGGGTTATACCGCCGGACAGGTACCGATTCAGTTTGATGCATCCCTGTCAGAGGCACTGAAATTATTCGGACAACGCCATCAGGCTACTCTGTTTATGACGCTGCTGGCAGGCTGGAGTATCGTTCTATCCCGAATGAGCGGACAGGATGATATCGTTATCGGCACACCGGTCGCCAATCGGCCGGGAAATGAGCTTGAGAGTTTAATTGGGTTCTTCGTCAATACACTGGCGTTGCGGGTCACATTCAGTGAATCCCCGACAGTTGCAGAGTTACTCACGCAAATCCGTGAACGGTCACTTGCTGCCTATGCCCATCAGGAATTGCCTTTCGAGCAGGTGGTGGAAATAGTACAACCCGAGCGTAGTCTGAGTTATAACCCGATCTTTCAGGTTATGCTGGCCCTGAATAATACACCGGCAAAAACATTAACCCTGCCCGGCCTGCAACTGACGCCGGTGGAACAGGTACGTTACAGTACTCATTTCGATCTGACTTTATCGCTGACTGAAACCAAAGCCGGATTATTGGGTGAGCTGGAATATGCCACTGATCTATTCGATGCTGCCACCATTGAACGTATGATCGGTTATCTGAAACAGGTACTGATGGCAATGACAGCAGATGCCATGCAACCCGTTGCCAGATTACCGATGCTGTCCGCTTCAGAGCAACAGCAATTGTTAGTGGAGTTTAATGCAACACAAACGTTTCAAACAGAAAACCCTCAAAATGCTCTCATCCACACGCTTTTTGAAGCTCAGGCAGAACAGCACCCTGATACTACAGCCATCATTCACGGGGATCAGGTAATCAGCTATGCAGAACTGAATCAATACGCCAACCGTCTGGCTCATCATCTGATTGCCCTGGGTGTACGCCCGGATGACCGGATTGCTATCTGTGCCGATCGGGGTCTGGAAATGGTGGTGGGATTACTGGCTATTCTTAAGGCGGGTGGTGCTTATGTGCCGCTTGACCCGGCGTACCCGACCGAACGACTGGTTTATATGCTCAAAGATTCCGCTCCGGTCGCATTACTGGTTCAGCCGTCAACCTGTCAGGCCATTCATTCCGATACCGTGCCCGTCATCATGCTCGATATCCAGACGCCATTTATGGAAGAACAACCAGAGCATAATCCAGAGGTACCCGGCATAACGGATCAGCATCTGGCTTATATCGTTTACACCTCCGGTTCTACGGGCGTTCCCAAAGGCGTAATGAGCAGCCACCATGCTCTGGGCAATCGGCTGTTATGGTTTGTACGCGATATGTGGTTTGTGGACGATATAGTGACCTTCCCGCTTATCACAGCACTGAAAACCAGTATCAGCTTTGTGGATTCGGTAACAGAAACTCTGAGTACCTTACTGGCGGGAGGACGGCTGGTGGTTTTCGACAACCACGAAGTGAAAGATCCTGCCCGCTTCTGTGCAAGTCTACAGCATTATGGTGTGAATTCACTGGTCGTTGTTCCTTCCTTTTTACAGCTCTTAATGCAGGATCGTAATGAACAGGCTCTGAAATCAGTCAGGATACTGATTTGCAGCGGAGAGCGGCTGGCACCAGAACTGGCCCAGCAGGTCGTCACCAATTATCCGTGGCTCCGGCTGTTTAATTTCTATGGTTCAGCAGAAATTAATGGTGACGCAACCTGGTATGAATACGATGCAGCGCGTGGTGTGCCGGATGTCTCCATCATCGGACGCCCAATTGCTAATACCCGTTGCTATATTCTGAATCCTGACAGGCAACTGGTTCCGGCTGGTGTCACTGGCGAAATTTATATTGCCGGAGCCGGAGTGGCTCGTGGCTACCTGAATCGCCCCGAACTGACAGCAGAACGTTTCCTTGCCGATCCATTCTCCCCTGCTCCGAATGCGCGTATGTATAAAACCGGTGATCTGGGTCGCTGGCTGTCAGATGGCAACATTGAGTATCTCGGTCGTAATGACTTTCAGGTGAAAATACGTGGTTTTCGCATCGAGCCGGGAGAAATCGAAACACAACTGATGCAGTGTCACGGCGTGCGCGAAGCCGTAGTCATCGCCCGCGAAAAAGCATCTGCGGAAAAAACAGGCAGCCAGAAACAACTGGTTGCTTACCTGCTGGCTCAGGATGGCATTGAACTGACTCCTGCACAATTACGCCAGCAACTCGCTCAGCATCTTGCTGATTATATGCTGCCCAGTGCCTTTGTCATCCTCGATGCCTTTCCGCTGACGCCCAATGGCAAGCTGGATCGTCAGGCGCTTCCTGTCCCAGATCAGTCAGCAGTAATCAGGCGAGGCTATGAAGCCCCCGCAGGCGAAATGGAAATCGCGTTAGCCCGGATCTGGCAGACGTTGCTGGGGCTGGAAAAAGTTGGTCGGCATGATCACTTCTTCGAACTAGGCGGGCATTCCCTGATGATTGTCAGCATGATTGACCGGTTGCACAACATTGGGTTACGGCTTGATGTACGGAATGTGTTTGCAGCCCCTATCCTGAGCGAACTGGCGCAGGCGATTTTAGTCTATCAGCGCGATACTCCCGCTTTTGTAGTCCCCCCTAACCTCATTACCGCAGACTGCACGGCGATTACTCCGGATATGCTGTCACTGGTTTCCCTGTCACAATCAGAGATAGATGCCATTGCCGCAACCATTCCCGGCGGAGTCAGCAACATACAGGATATTTACCCACTGGCACCGCTACAGGAAGGGGTTCTGTTCCACCATTTGTTGCAGACTCATGGGGATGATTACCTGCTGCAAAGCCTGCTGGTCTTTGACAGCCGTGAACGCCTTGACACTTTTCTGGCCGCATTGCAGCACATCATCGATCGTCATGATATTCTGCGCACCTCTGCTTACTGGCAGGATCTGGCTCAGCCTGTTCAGGTAGTCTGGCGTCGGGCACCACTGCATATTCATCACTTCATACCGACAACTGAAAACGAAGTGCTATCACAGCTAAGTGCTCACACGGATCCGCACCATCATCGCCTCAATCTGAACCTCGCGCCGCTATTCTCTGCTGATATTGCTTATGATGCAGCACAGAATGAATGGCTGCTGTCTCTGCGTTTTCACCATCTGGTCAGCGACCATATGACACTGGAACTGATTTTTGCCGAAATCGCTCAGGTATTGCAGGGGCAGTCGGAATCACTACCAGTAGCTCTACCTTACCGGGATTTTATCGCCCGAATTTTAAATGTGCCAATTTCAGTACATGAGGACTATTTCCGTACCCAGCTAGCCGATTTTACTGAACCCACTGCGCCATTTGGCATCGTCAGAATACCAAACGATAACCGTGTTATTCATCAGTCTCATCTAGCGGTTGATCCGGCTCTGGCAAAGCATATCCGTACTCAGGCCCGCCATCTGGGTGTCAGTCCCAGTGTACTGTTCCACGTTGCATGGGCTCAGGTGCTGGCACATACCAGCGGTCATGACGATGTTGTCTTTGGCTCTGTATTACTGGGCCGTTTACAGGGAATATCCGGGGTTAAGCGCATACTGGGGATGTTTATCAATACCCTACCAGTCCGGATTTCCCTGACTGACCGCAATTTGCAGAAAACAGCAAGTGTTCAGGAAGTCGTACAGGCCACTTATCGCAATCTGACTCATCTGCTGGAACATGAACAGGCTCCGCTATCACTGGCACAACAATGCAGTGGCGTGGCTCAGCCTATGCCCCTGTTCAGCGCCTTACTGAATTACCGGCATAGCCAGAGTGATGAAACAGAAACAGTCAGTACAACCTGGGAAGGCATACGGGTTCTGTCAGCGGAAGAACAGACTAACTACCCTGTCACACTCACCGTGGATGACTTAGGCGAAGATTTCCAGTTGAAGGCACAGACTGTAACCGGAATCGATTCTGACCGTATACTCCAGTACCTGCTCACCGCGGTCAGTGGTCTGGCTGATGCCCTGACACATAACCCTCAGCAACCGATTTTACCGTTGTCGGTCATTCCGGCTTCTGAGCAACAGCAATTATTGCTGGATTTCAATCAGACTCAGGCTCTTTTCCTGCAAACAGACAGCCCACAAAATGCACTTATCCACCAGCTATTTGAAACCAAAGCCATGCATCACCCCGATGACATTGCAGTGGTACACAGTCAGCAATCACTCAGTTATGGCGAGCTGAATCGCCATGCTAACCGCTTAGCTCATCATTTAATTGCATTGGGTGTACGTCCGGATGACCGGGTAGCTATCTGTGTCGAACGGGGTCTGGAAATGGTGGTGGGATTACTGGCTATTCTCAAAGCGGGTGGGGCTTATGTGCCGCTCGACCCGGCCTATCCGTCTGAACGACTGGCTTATATGCTCAAAGACTCTGCTCCGGTCGCATTACTGGTTCAGCTATCGACCTGTCAGGTTATTCACGCCGATATTCTGCCTAAGTCTGCGGAATCTTTGCCGAAAGTCCTGCTCGATATTCAGATGCCGTTTATGGAAGAACAACCAGAGCACAATCCGGAAATATCCGGTATGACGGATCAGCATCTGGCCTATGTTGTTTACACGTCTGGTTCAACAGGTGTGCCTAAAGGTGTCATGAACAGCCACCATGCCCTGAGTAACCGGCTGTTGTGGTTTGTACGCGATATATGGTTTGTGGACGATATAGTCACCTTCCCGCTTATCACCGCGCTGAAAACCAGCATCAGCTTTGTGGATTCGGTAACAGAAACACTGGGAACATTACTGGCAGGAGGACGGCTCGTGGTTTTCGACAACCCTATGGTCAAAGATCCTGCCCGCTTCCGTGCTGGTTTACAGCATGCCGAGGTGAATTTACTGGTTGTCGTGCCTTCCCTGTTAAAACTCCTAATACAGGATAGTAATGAGCATACCCTGAAATCAGTCAGGATACTGATTTGCAGCGGAGAACGGCTGGCACCCGAACTGGCACAGCAAGTAGTGACAAATTATCCGTGGCTCCGATTGTTCAATTTTTATGGTTCATCTGAAATTAATGGTGACGCAACCTGGTATGAATATAACGCTGAGCGTGGCGTACCGGATGTATCGGTAATCGGGCGTCCAATCGCCAACACCCGCTGCTATATTCTGAACCCTGACAGGCAACTGGTTCCGTTTGGTGTCACTGGCGAAATCTATATCGCCGGTGCCGGGTTAGCCCGTGGTTATCTGAATCTTCCGGAACTGACGGATGAGCGTTTCCTGCCCGATCTCTTTTCGTCCCAACCGAACGAGATAATGTATAAAACCGGTGATCTGGGACGCTGGCTGCCGGACGGAAATATCCAGTACCTCGGACGCAATGATTTTCAGGTTAAACTGCGCGGGTTCCGCATTGAACTGGGGGAAATTGAAACGCAGTTATTACAGTGTCACGGCGTACGGGAAGCCGTGGTTCTGGTACGTGAAGATGAACCCAATCAGCAACGTCTGGTTGCTTATCTGCGGCCACATGAGGGAACCGAACTGATCCCGGCTGAACTGCGCCGGCAGCTTTCTCTGCATCTTGCTGAATATATGTTGCCCGGTGCTTTTGTCACGTTAGAGACATTCCCACTGACACCGAATGGTAAGCTGGATCGTAAAGCCTTCCCTGCCCCGGGTACATCCGCGATAGTGACACAGCACTATGTGGCTCCGGTTGGTGAAACTGAAACTGTTCTGGCGCAAATCTGGCAAGAACTGCTGGGGCTGGAAAGAGTCGGCCGCTATGACCATTTTTTTGAACTCGGTGGTCATTCCCTGCTGGCAATTCAGCTTGCTGGCCGTATTCGTCAGATGCTGGGCCGTGAGTTACCCATACAGAAGATATTTGACCAGCCAGTGCTGGAGGCATTAGCACATACTCTTGCTGATGCGGCAACGACAACACAAGTCATTATCCCCAGTGCCAACAGCAATCAGCTTCTGCCGCTCTCTTTTGCTCAACAACGGCTGTGGTTTCTGGGGCAACTCGATCCGGCTGCCAGCCTCGCCTACCATCTTCCGGCGGCACTGCGTCTTATCGGCTTACTTAATCGGCAGGCACTGACTAGCGCACTCAACCATCTGATTGCCCGCCATGAAAGTCTGCGTACCCGCTTTATCTCCATCGACGGGCATCCTTACCAGCATATCGATCCCGCTGATATCGGTTTTTCTCTACCCTGCCATGACCTGCGCCAGCTTGATCCGGCTTTACAGACCCGCCGGGTCACTGAACTTGTCGATCTCGAAGCCCGGACACCTTTTGATTTTGCGCAGGGTTCTCTTATGCGTGGGCAGTTACTTCAGCTGGCTGATGACGAGCATATATTGTTACTCACCCTGCATCACATCATTACTGACGGCTGGTCACTGGGTATACTCGTGCGTGAACTGGGCGATTTTTACCAGTCTGCTCTTGACGGGAGTGATAACCCCTTACTGCCATTGCCTATTCAGTATGCCGACTATGCTGTCTGGCAGCGCGATCAGCAACAACAGGCAACGCTGAATGCACAACGCGACTTCTGGTGTCACCAGCTTGCTGACATTCCGGCTTTATTGACACTGCCTGCTGATTACCCGCGTCCGACAGTACAATCCTATGCCGGTGGGCAGGTTTCTCTCCATCTTGATGCCCGCTTACTGACATCGCTCAAGGAATTAGGTCAGCGTCACAACACCACACTGTTTATGACCCTGCTGAGCGCATGGAGCATCGTACTCGCCCGCCTGAGCGGGCAGGATGATATTGTTATCGGCACGCCGGTTGCCAACCGCCCGCATAAAGAACTGGAAGGCCTGATTGGTTTCTTTGCGAATACACTGGCATTACGTGTCAAATTCAGCCGCGAACTCAAAGTGACAGATTTGCTGGCGCAGGTTCGTGAACAATCGCTTGCTGCCTATGCCAATCAGAACCTACCGTTCGAGCAGGTCGTGGAGACCTTACAGCCGGAGCGCAGCCTCAGCTACAGCCCGATCTTTCAGGTAATGCTGATGCTGAATAATACACCGCCTCAGAAACTGGTATTGCCCGGTTTACAGCTTTCATCGGTTGAACAGGTTCATCATGGCGCTTATTTTGATTTAACCCTGTCGCTGACAGAAACCGAATCCGGTCTGGCAGGCGCTTTAATCTATGCTGCTGATTTGTTTGATCACACCACGGCTGAACGTATGACGGGTTATTTCACCAATATACTGGCAGCGATGGTAAGCAATGCAAGCAGAACCATCGCTACCCTGCCGATCATATCGGAACCGGAAAAACGGCAGTTACTGGTGGATTTTAACGCTACACAGGTAAGTTACCCACAAAATGCCTTAATTCATCCGCTGTTTGAGACTCAGGCAGAACAATGCCCTGATGCAATTGCAGTAGAATTCGAAGATCAAACCCTGAGTTATGGCGAACTGAATCGCCGTGCCAATCAGCTGGCGCACTATCTGATGACGCAAGGTGTCCGCCCTGATACACGCGTAGCAATCTATCTTGAACGCAGCCCGGAAATGGTAGTAGGATTACTCGCCATTCTTAAGGCCGGCGGTGCTTATGTCCCCCTTGACCCGAATTATCCGGCTGAACGGCTGGCCTATATGCTGAAAGATTCAGCTCCGGTGATTTTACTCACCCGAACAGTTTTACTCACCCGAACGGCACTGGTGGAAACATTAAACCCTGCGCCATCCTGTACTATCGTATTGCTTGATGAGCCGCAGTCTTATCTGACTGGGCAGCCGGAGCATAATCCAGATACACAATCAATGGGGTTGAAGCCTCACCATCTGGCCTATGTGATTTACACCTCGGGATCAACCGGATTACCTAAAGGGGTGGAAATGCCACTGATGACTCTGTCAAATTTACTACAATGGCAGCGTCAGGCTGATTCATGCCTCACCAGAAACGGTAAAACCCTGCAATTTGCGGCACTGGGATTTGATGTCGCTTTTCAGGAAATCTTCACTACGCTAAGTGAAGGCGGTTGTCTGGTGCTGATTGATGAAACCCTGCGTCGGGAGCCTCTGCAACTCCTGCGGTTGATTCAGCAAAAGCAGATTAACCGCATTTTTCTTCCTTTTATTGCTCTTCAGCACCTTGCCGAAGCCGACAGCCATCGCGCAGGCAATAGTCATGAGAGCGATATATCCTGTCTGGCCCATATTATTACTGCCGGTGAACAATTACGTATCACCCCGACCATCCAGCGTTTTCTGCAACGTGCGGGACATTGTCGGTTACATAATCATTATGGCCCGACGGAAAGTCACGTTGTCACGTCCTATACCTTAGACAAGGAAATTGAACACTGGCCGGTTCTGCCGCCTATCGGGCGCCCGATCGCCAATGCTCAGATCTATATTCTTGATGAATATTGCCGTCCTGCGCCTCTTGGTGTCGCCGGTGAGCTTTATATTGCGGGCGTAAATATTGCCCGGAGTTATCTGAATCGTCCGGAGCTTACCGCCGAACGCTTCCTGATTGATCCGTTCTCAATGAAATCCCATGCCCGCATGTATAAAACCGGCGATCTTGCCCGTTGGTTACCCGACGGCAATATTGAATATCTCAACCGTAATGATTTTCAGGTGAAAATACGTGGTTTTCGTATCGAACTGGGTGAAATTGAGGCTCAGCTGATGTTGTGTCACGGCGTACGGGAAGCTGTCGTGATTGCCCGTGAAGAGGTTGTTAATGAAAATAACCAGAAACGGCTGGTCGCTTATCTGTGCCCACAGGAAGGCGTGAGCCTGAGCCCTGCTGAATTACGCCAGCAGCTGGCCCGACATCTTGCTGAATATATGCTGCCCACGGCTTTTGTGATATTAGATGCGCTTCCGTTAACGCCTAACGGCAAACTGGATCGCAAGGCACTCCCCGCCCCGGATTCATCGGCTATTGCTACCCGTGATTATGTAGCTCCGGTTGGTGAAACAGAAACTGTTCTGGCGAAAATCTGGCAAGAGTTACTCAGGCTGGAACAAGTTGGGCGATATGATCACTTTTTTGAGCTGGGCGGGCATTCGCTGTTAGCCGTTCAACTGGCTGCCCGCGTGCGTCAAATGCTGAAACGCGAGTTACCTCTGCAACAATTATTTGCCCAGCCAGTCCTGATGGATTTAGCACAGACTATTGCTGAGGCTGATACGACTAACCAAACTATGATAGCAGTGGCAGATCGCAGCCAGAGGCTGCCTTTATCCTTTGCACAACAACGGTTATGGTTTCTTGGTCAGCTCGATCCTGCCGCCAGCCTTGCTTATCATCTACCGGCGGCATTACGCCTGACCGGCAAACTGCATCATCAGGCATTATGTTCCGCGCTTGATAATCTTGTAGCCCGTCATGAGGGATTACGCACCCGGTTTGTCTCAAATGGAAACCAGCCTTATCAGCATATTGATGCTGCCGATATCGGCTTTAACTTATCCAGCCATGATCTGCGCCTGCTTGATACAGCCGAGAAAAACCAGCGGGTTGCCGAAATTGCTGAACGTGAAGCACAGACGCCTTTCGATTTTGCCTGTGGACCACTTATCCGTGGTCAATTGCTGCAACTGGCAGATGAGGAACACATTCTGCTGATCACCTTGCACCATATTATTACCGATGGCTGGTCAATCGGGATACTGGTACGGGAATTAGGGGTTTTCTACCGTGCCGCGCTCAATGGACAGACTGCCGTTTTGCCGCCACTCCCCATTCAATACGCTGACTACGCCGTCTGGCAACATCAATCATTGCAGGAAACAGTCCTTGCTGAACAACGTGATTTCTGGCGTAGGCAACTTAAAGATGCTCCCGTATTACTGACACTACCGACTGACCGGCCTCGCCCGAAAGTACAAACCTATGTTGGTAATCAGGTTGCTTTCCACCTCGATAACCGCGTGTTGTCTTCACTGAAAACCCTTGGAAAGCGCCATAATTCGACCCTGTTTATGACCGTACTGGCTGGCTGGAGCATTGTCCTTGCCCGACTCAGTGGTCAGGATGATATTGTCATCGGCACCCCCGTTGCGGGTCGTCCGTATCCTGAACTCGAAGGGTTAATGGGTATTTTTGTCAATACACTGGCATTGCGTATTCAGTTTGATGAAAAACTTAATGTCGTGGATTTGCTGACTCAGGTCAGAGAAAGTGCGCTGGCAGCCTTTGCTCATCAGGAATTGCCTTTTGAACAGGTGGTGGAAGCCTTACAGCCTGAACGCAGACTCAGCTATAGCCCTGTTTTTCAGGTCATGCTGGCCTTAAATAACACACCAGCTCAGCAGCTGATTTTACCTGAGTTACAGTTCACTCCATTTGAACAGACACAGCACACCACCCATTTTGATTTAACTCTATCACTGGTTGAAACTGAATCTGGTCTGGCAGGCGCACTGTCCTATGCCACTGACCTGTTCGATCATTCAACTATTGAACGAATGGCTGGTTATTTCACAAATGTACTGACGGCAATAGCGGCTGATGAAAGGCAAACAGTTGTGAGACTTCCAATGCTGCCAGAACTGGAACAGCAGCAACTGTTGGTCGATTTTAATACAACTCAGGCTACTTTCTTACCAGCAGACAACCCGCAAGATGCCCTGATCCACAGGCTGTTTGAAGCTCAGGCAGAGCAATCCCCTGACGCAATTGCAGTAGTATTTGAAGATCAGGCCATCAGTTACCGTGAACTTAACCGCCGGGCTAATCATCTGGCTCATTACTTGATTGCAGAGGGTGTACGCCCTGATGATCGAGTTGCGGTTTGTCTCGAACGCAGCCCCGAAATGGTTATCGGTTTACTCGGTATTCTTAAAGCCGGTGGAGCTTATGTTCCGCTTGATCCGGCCTATCCGGCAGAGCGGCTGAAGTATATGCTCAAAGACTCCGCTCCGGTAGCATTACTGACTCAGTCTGAAATCTATCAGGCCATTTATCCCGATATGTTATGCGATTTAGAATCTGCGGACGCTCTGCCAATCATCCTTTTAGATATCCAGACACCGTTTATGGATACACAACCAGAACATAATCCGGAAGTATCCGGTATAACAGATCAGCATCTGGCCTATGTTGTTTACACATCCGGTTCAACGGGTGTTCCTAAAGGTGTCATGAGCAGCCACCAAGCCTTGAGTAACCGGTTACTGTGGTTTGTGAACGATATATGGTTTGTGCATGACAGAGTGACACTTCCGCTTATCACAGCACTGAAAACCAGTATCAGCTTCGTTGATTCAATAACAGAAACGCTGAGTACCCTATTAACAGGGGGGCGGCTGGTGGTTTTCGACAACCATGAGGTGAAAGATCCTGTCCGATTCCTCGCAAGCCTACAGCATACTGGTGTGAATTTACTGGTCGTCGTTCCTTCCCTGTTGAAAATCTTAATCCAGAATAATGATGAACACGCCCTGAAATCTATCAGGATACTGATTTGCAGCGGGGAACAGCTGGCACCCAAACTGGCACGACAAATAGTCACAAATTATCCGTGGATCCGGCTGCTTAATTTTTATGGTTCATCTGAAATTAATGGTGATGCGACATGGTATGAGTACGATGCTACACGTGTTGTCCCAGATGTCTCCATCATCGGGCGTCCCATTGCCAATACCCGCTGTTATATTCTTAACCCTGACAGGCAACTGATCCCCGTTGGTGTCATTGGTGAAATCTATATCGCCGGTGCCGGATTGGCCCGTGGTTATTTGAATCAGCCAGAACTGACGGCTGAGCGCTTCCTTCCCGATCCTTTTTCTGCCTATCCGAATGAGCGGATGTATAAAACCGGCGATCTCGGGCGCTGGTTGCCGGATGGCAATATCGAATATCTTGGCCGTAATGATTTTCAGGTTAAGCTACGAGGCTTCAGAATTGAACCCGGTGAAATAGAAACCCGGCTGGCAAAATGTGATGGAGTACGTGAAGCGGTCGTCATTATCCGTAAAAACACTGTTGATGAACAAACTGGCGGACAAGAACGTCTGGTTGCTTACTTATTACCACATATGGGCGCTAAGTTAGTCCCGGCTGAACTTCGCCGGCAACTTGCCCAACATCTTGCTGAGTACATGCTACCCAGTGCTTTTGTGACTTTGGAGGCTTTCCCATTAACCCCTAATGGTAAATTTGATCGGCAGGCACTGCCTGCTCCTGATTTATCCGCAATGATAGTACATAATTATGCCGCCCCGATGGGTGAAACTGAGATCGCGCTGGCACAAATTTGGCAGGATCTATTGGGACTGAAACGTGTTGGCCGTTATGACCATTTCTTTAAACTGGGCGGTCACTCATTACTCGCAATACAACTACTAAACCGAATGAAGGAACAGGAAATGGAAGCTCCGCTGACCGCTTTGTTTGCTCACCCCACATTATGTGAGCTGGCTGCCGCTGTGGATAAACACCTTGCCGTACCAGAATCGCCGTTTGATGCAAACCCAGTACCGTTAAGCCCGTCTGGCTCTTTACCTCCACTATTCCTGATACACGAGACTTCCGGCGATCCGCTGGTTTATTCTCCATTAGCAACGCTACTGCCGGCTGAGCTTCCCGTTTACGCACTACAGGCGCTGGGTATTCATTCTCTGCAACAGCAACCCACTTCCATTGAAGAACTTGCGGCCTGCCATATTCAGGCAATCCGCCGCATTCAGCCTGAGGGACCGTATCGTCTGGCTGGCTGGTCTATTGGTGGCCTGATTGCCTATGAAATCGCTCAACAGTTAATCAATGACAATGAAGTCGTGGAATTCCTTGGCATGATTGACACCTATAATTATGTCAATGGCGATACTGATAACAATACGCTTAATGAAGACAAGGCAAGTGAAGATAAAGCAGCTGTACAAATCGGGTTAATCATTGATTCACTGCGTACTCAGAAGAATATTGATGATGAACAGGCGCTGGAAGCACTGTACAAACTCAGCAGTCTGGAGCAGATTATTGATTACTGCATTGAGCATCAATGGGTACCGGCGAATATCACGCAGAACGATATCCTTACGCGTACTCATACCGCTGAGCTGATCACCCGACTGGGACAAGACTATGTTCCGCCCAAGTCATCCCTGCCTGTTCATCTCTATGCCGCAGATGAGTCAAACAATCGTGACCGCTGGCATGGCTGGCGCGATATCGCCGGGCACCATTCTGTACTCTGCCCCATTGGCGGAACGCACTTCTCTATTATGCAGCCTCCTTTCCTTAATCAGATTGCAGATTCAATTACTGAGCAGATACAGGCCGTTCCGGCTTTCGACCCGCGTGTTATCATTCAGCTGGGTTCTAAATCAGTATCCCCGCTATTCTGTATGCCCGGAGCAGGAGCCAGCCCGTCCAGCCTGCTTGAACTGGCGTTATCATTCCCGTCGCAACTGCCCATTTATGCTTTACAGGCCCGTGGTTTTACTGCTGAGCACAATTACCCGCATAACAGCGTTGAAGAGGCAGCCCGAGCTTACATCCGGACTATTCGTGAGATTCAGCCTCACGGGCCTTATCATCTGTTAGGCCACTCTTTTGGTGGCTGGATCGCCTTTGAAATCGCCTTACAACTACAGGCCGAGGGCGAACAGGTAGCTGACCTCATTCTTGTTGATACAGACGAACCCAACCAGCAAGGCTCTATCCATAAGCCTGTCAGCCATACTGAGACGATAATGGAGTTGATTGATATCTACGATATGATATTAGATCAGCCGCTTTCTCTCACCCGACAGGATTTTGAAAACCTGACACAAGATGAGCAGCACCAGCTTTTACACGATGCCTTAATAAAAGCCGGCCTTTTCCGGGCAAAAACATCAATATCACTACTGCAAGGGATCATTCGCGTTATGCAGGCTAACCTGAACACCCGCTATATTCCCCGGGCTCGTTATGAAGGGCTCGTCCACCTGATTAGTGCAGAAGACGAAAACCCGGATGAAATAAAAAACCGTGAAACTCAGTGGCGCGCACATGTTGCAAAACTGGACGCGATGCCTGTACCCGGCAATCATATGACCATGTTATCCACTCCATCAACCAAACTCTGGGTGGGTAAACTCTGGCAGAAACTGGCAAATACAATCAGGTAAGTCTAAAGAGGCAAACTATGCAGGATTTTCTCAACCCATTTATGACAAATATCGGTGCGCAGGCGCTGTCCGCACTGGAAGCGGACATCACAGATAACCCGGTCAGCTATTGTCATGATAGGTTAAACAGGCCGGTATGCAGCCTTGAAGAACTGGAAAAACAGTTCTCTTCCGTGAGCATACCGGAATGCCCGGTTGATACCGGAATATACACCCGGTATCTGAGCGAAAATGTGCTAAATCAGGTTATGCCTGTTTCCTCACCTGCCTTTGTGGGCCATATGACATCCGCTCTTCCCCTGCACTTACCGGCGCTGGGGAAGATACTGACAGCGCTGAATCAAAATGTTGTCAAACTGGAAACCTCCCACGCCCTGACCGCGCTGGAACGTCAGGTCTTGGGAATGATGCACAAACTCGTCTACAACTGTGATGACAACTTCTATCAAAAATGGCTTCACAATGGTGATCATGCGCTGGCGAGCTTCTGCTCCGGCGGAACCGTGGCTAACCTGACTGCATTATGGGCATGCCGGAATCAGCTTATGCCCGCAGATGGCGACTTTGCCGGACTGACTCGTGAAGGTTTAGCCCGTGGGTTAATCCATTATGGCTATAGCGGACTGGCAATTCTGGTATCAGAGCTGGGGCATTATTCGCTGAAAAAAGCCGTCGATGTGCTGGGTCTTGGGCAGGATGCGCTGGTTAAAATCGCCACTGACAAAGACGGGAAAATCTGTCTTGATGACCTTCTCATTCAGTTACAGGAACTGCGCCGACGTAATATCAAACCGATGGCGATTGTCGGCATCGCTGGCAGTACCGAAACCGGCTCTATCGACCCGCTGGATGCGCTGGCTGATATCGCTGAACGGGAACAGTGTCATTTTCACGTCGATGCCGCATGGGGAGGTGCCAGCCTGTTATCAGAACGCTATCGGCACTTATTCAAGGGCATCGAGCGGGCGGATAGCGTGACTATTGATGCACATAAACAGATGTACGTCCCAATGGGATCAGGGATGGTGCTATTCCGTCAGCCCACTATGGCCGATGCTATTGAACAGCATGCTAATTACATCTTACGTAAGGGATCAAAAGATCTGGGCAGACATACTCTGGAAGGTTCACGTAGCGCAATGTCGCTGATGCTACACAGTAACCTTCACCTGCTTGGGCGACAGGGAATGGCAGCTCTGATAGATGCAGGCATTGAGAAAGCACATCAGTTTGCAGACTTCATTCACCAACAGGAAGATTTCGAACTAATCAGCGAACCGCAGCTTTGTCTGTTGACTTACCGCTACGCCCCACCCACTGCAATTAAACTGATGCATGAGGGTTCTGAGTCGATACGACAAAAAGTACAGGACATGCTTAATGCCCTCAATCAGAATATCCAGACCATGCAGCGCTCTGCCGGAAAAACATTTGTTTCACGTACCAGCATTAAACCTGCGCAATGGAATAAACAACCAACGACTGTTTTTCGCGTTGTGCTGGCAAATCCACTAACAACGCCGGAAATACTGGAGGACATGATTGAAGAACAGCGCCAACTGGCAAGACAAAGTGAATTCTGGGGGGATTTGCAGGATTTGCTGAGCTCAGAGTGAAATAGGTTCTGAAAGCGGGATCATCATGAGTCAATACGGGACTGACTAAACGGCTTCGATATTGGAGCAGCCGATAATATATTGTACATTTATCGGCCTTCAATAAAGATTATCGCCCTGACAATCAAGGCCGGTGACTGACCGATAAAACAGAGGGATATGTTGTGGCAAAAAAAGAAAAACAGCCTAACCATGATGCGTTATTCAAGCATTTTTTAACACAACCTGAAACAGCCAAGGAATTTCTATCCCTTTATCTGCCAAGTGAGATTCAGTCTTTGTGTGATTTAACTACACTGAAACTGGAACCCGGCAGTTTTGTCGATCGGCATTTACGCCAGTTGCACAGTGATGTGTTGTATTCCGTTGAGACAACGCAGGGAGACGGTTACATTTACTGCCTGATTGAACATCAATCCACACCTGACCCCTTAATGGCCTGGCGATTGATGTATTATGCGATGTCAGCAATGGCCGCTCACCTGAAAAAAGGACATACCGAACTGCCTTTGGTGGTTCCCTTGCTATTTTATCATGGTGAGGTTCGACCATATCCTTACTCAAACCGATGGCTGGATTGTTTCACACTTCCCGAACAGGCTGCTCGCTTATATCATCAGGCGTTTCCACTGGTAGATATCACTGCGTTTAGCGATGAAGAAATCCTGACGCATAAAAGCATTGCCTTAATGGAGTTGGTGCAAAAACACATTCGTTGTCGGGATATGCTGGAGTGGATCCCCCAATTGGTGGCCTTATTGAATGCAGGTTATAATACGGTTGAACAACGCAATGTTGTGTTAAGCTATATTTTACTGAATGGGCATACTCTGGATATCTCACAATTTGTCCATCAACTCATTGAACAATCTCCGGAGCATAAAACGATGTTGATGACTATTGCAGAACAGCTTGAGCAAAAAGGGCGCGAGCAGGGTAAGATAGAAGGTAAACTGGAAACGGCTCGCGCATTATTACAGCATGGTGTCAGTCTGGATATTATCGCCACCAGTACCGGGCTGAGCCAGGAAGAAATTGAAACGTTAAAACATTAAATCAATCGCTCTCTTTCACAGTAAAATGCCGATATTTAAAATCGGCATTTTTGTTTTAATTTAAGAGGGTTGTTATGTTTTATTATCAAAGAGTTTAAAATTTGGTATATTATTTCCTGTTTTTTTATAAAAAATGGGAATTTAGTGATTAAATTTAATTAATTCAATAATAAAAAACAAATAGCCTGAGGACTCCACTATTCTATTTTCTTTAAAAAAACATTGATCGTACCTCAGGCACTTTAATTCCTTTTTTAAACTAAATTCAGATTTATTTATTGCTCAGAGATTTTAGGATACCTGTTTTTAGGCTGATAATTACTCCATTTTTCTTCAGAAAATACTTCACTATGTGGAACACTTTTTCCATCTAGCCAAAATTTTACATTTTGTTTAACTTCATCAGTATTTTTATGGCGATATAACCAGCGTAATTCACTGGATGTTACGCCCTGACCATATTTACCATTTTTGTCTGCTGCCTGAGTAATATTATCTTTATCAGAGGCACCGCTAATGTCACTGAATGTAAAATGAACAGGTAATTTTCTCTGCATTAACTGATATTCCAATCCTGCCTTACTTGTTTTTTTCCAAAAAGGCACTCCCTCACTCATGGAGGGTATACTTGTAATTCCTGATTTTATAATTATATCTTTAACATTATATTTAGAGTGACTAGATAGAAATTCTCTAAAATCAATAGCACGATCGTAGTCATGTAAATCTTCTTTGATACTATCATCATCAGCATATTCTGTTGGGTTCACTAAGGGATCCCAGACAGCATTGGTTATATCATTTTGTATAAGTATATTTCTTTTTATAATTTTTTTTCCTTTTTTCTCTAAAAGCTTCCTGAATTTTGAGAGTAATGTTTTTGAAGAATCTGGAGCAGGGCCTTTACGGTAAAGTTTCTTTTTTTCTAGATCTTTTACCGCTTCATCCCTTGGTGTATTTAAGCCATATAGAATATGGCCTGGTTCAAATTCTTTAGTAAGTCCACTTGTTATCTCTGGCTTTTCTTTATTTTTATATATTCTCATAACTATTCCTTAATGTTTTCAATATAGATAAACAGTTGTTCTTATGGTTAATTAATTTAAAATTTAA
>NZ_CAWQMW010000121.1:0-47765 GCF_963895965.1 Xenorhabdus sp. PB30.3
AATATTGACTGTTTAATATGAATTTTATTAATATGCAGCATAATGTTATGAAAAAAAAGTAAATATAATCATGATTATTAATGAATTTTAAATAACAAATAAATAAACTGAAAAAGAATATGATCGTGTTTAAATGTTTTTGGATAATGATGCCATAATAAAACCCACTCAAAGTAAAACTAACACTGAAAAATGTAATTGTCATTCCTAAAATTAATGATGAAATGAAAGATACTGATTTTATCTTATCATTCGGATTATCTGTTAAAAAATCAGGTATTATTTTAGTAAGACCGAAGAAAAAAGAGAGGTGAATTAATATGACAAAAAGAAAGACAAGTACTATCTTAAATCTAACAGGGAAATAAAAATACCTTTTATAACTTTGATCATCTAAAGTTATATTTTCCAATTCTGGATCGGATTTTTTCAGTTTTTCTTCTAACTCTTTTGTTTCATTTAAGAGTTTTTTAAATCCCACATTAAAAATAAATTCTTTTGTTTTCATGGTATTGCTTTCTTAATGTATAGAGTTATTAAAATCACTTTGGTAAATAACTTGCTGGATTTTCATAAGTAATAGAATGAATAGTACCAATAATATATTTACCTGATGTAATTATATTTTCTGGATTTCGGATTGTCCCTGACATTCCACTACCAATAAATCCACCTGCTGCTGCCAGAGAGTCACGTAAATGATGTCTCAATGTGTTTTGTATCATTTCTGTAGGATAACGTTTGATGTATTTCCCTTGTGCTATTGCTTGCTTAATTGCCTGATTAGATATTCCAGGATTGTTATGACGTATAATCTCTTCGGTCAGCCGCTTTCTTTCATGTCTTGGCATGTTTTTTAGCCATTCTGATGCTTTACGGGGGGAAGTCGCTTTCATTATCTTATATGTGCTATATGTCTCCTTCAGAGCTGCTGCACCAGAGGTAAGAGAGATCATATCCATTATGGTTGAAGTTGTGACATACCAATCTTGTGAGTCCAACCAAGCAACATGTTCTATGCCTTCTTGTCCTCCCACAGTGAGATTATAAATTCTATATCCACCATTTACACATTGAGCACCTGACGCAACTAAACCGCTATATGACAATATTGCTAAAGGTGTAGTTCCTCCTCCTGTAAATGGGGCTGCTGCTGCTGAACCAGATAAACCTATCCCCGATAATACAGCACCACCACACGCCAGAGCTGTTGATCCAATCTCTATCATCAGGCTAGGTTCAGAAACTGTTTTTTTCAATTCTGCTTCTGGTGCAATAGTGAGTTCCGTATTATAAATAATAATATGTGTTAACTCAGAAGTCGTCTGATTTCCACGTCTTTTCGATGGCCTAACCAAATAAGGCCTTAGTTTTCCATCAGAATAAATAATACCCGCACCATAAAAATCACGGTGGCAATCTAATGCATCTGCAATTGCTTGGAAATCGATATTTCCTTCGGAATTAGGTAGTGTACCAAGACTTTTTGAGGTATAAAAATTTGGTAGCGTATATTCATCAAATTCATTCTGCAACAGTGATATAAGACTATCCGAACGCATTTTAATTACCACCTATTATAATTTGTTTTATATTAATTATATACTCAATAAACAGTTTCTTCCCAAATACAATAGCCTGATGTGCCTGCTATATGATGCTGACAAACAATATCTTTATATTGAATTGCGACAACTTCTTCTGGTTGCCTATCAGCATGATCGACAGAGTGCGGATATTGAACATTAACATTTAATAACTTTGCATTTCTTAATGTAACAGAATAATACCGCTCTTGACCTCCTGCTTGTGAGGTACGATAAAAATCAAATGCTAAATCAAGCTCTTCATTGTTTGCAACTGCCATCAATAACAATGGTGATGATTTATCAAGTGGTTTAACAAATTTAACTGGCTGATGAGCAACATTTTGCGCTCTTGCAACTCCGTGATTAAATTGTAATACAAAAATTTGATCTTCATGTCCTAATTGATATTTATTACCAATAGAATCTAATGTAGAACACCCTTGAGAAATTAGACCTTGAAGTTTACCTTTAATTGTCACATAAATAGAGTTCGCCATGTTTTACCTCATAGTTATCATTATTAATTCAATTCGTTATAGCAGAAAAAATCATCAAGGAAAACAATCTAAGTTAAGAAATAGACATTTAAAATAGATATAAATTTATTATTCTTTTATAAAAAAGATATCACAATTTAAATAGCTCTTATTTTAAGATACAAAGAAAAATCTATCATTCCCCACTTCAGTACATGATCACTCCAACCCCAATTCCTTCAATTTCCGGGTTATTGTATTTCTTCCCCAGCCAAGTAAACGGGCTGCTTCCTGCTTATGTCCATTAGTATGCGTTAATGCGCAGTTAAGTAAGGTACGCTCCAATAATGGTAACGCGTCAGAAAGAAGATCTGCCTTGCCGGCTTGTAAGGCATTTTCTGCCCATGTCGCTAATTGTTGTGACCACTCTTCTGATGATGAAAAACCGGAAACAGAGACATTATCTGTTGGTTCAACGGGCTGACTTTCAATTAAATCAGTTGGTAGATCTTGTACCAGAATTTCTTTACTGACAGCCATCACCGTCAGCCAGCGGCAGACATTTTCCAGCTGACGGACATTCCCGGACCATGATAGATTCATCAGGGCTTTTGCGGTATCGGGATGCAGTACTTTAGCCTCAATTCCCAGCTCTTTAGCGGTCTGTTGCAGGAAATGTTGGGCGATGCGGGGAATATCTTCCACACGATCCCGTAATGGAGGGAGCTGCAAGCGAATGACATTCAGGCGATGATAAAGGTCTTCTCTGAACTTACCTTCTTCGACCCGTTGTTCAAGGTTCTGATGAGTGGCGGCAATAATACGGACATCAACTTTTACCGGTGCATAGCCGCCAACCCGATAAAACTGCCCTTCTGCCAGAACCCGTAACAGGCGCGTCTGGATATCCAGTGGCATATCGCCGATTTCGTCCAGAAATAGTGAACCGCCATTGGCCTGTTCGAAGCGCCCATGACGAACCTGATTAGCTCCGGTGAAAGCCCCTTTTTCATGGCCGAATAACTCTGATTCAATTAAATCTTTTGGGATCGCCGCCATATTCAGGGCAATAAAAGGCGCGTCGGCTCTTGGGCTATGGCGATGCAGGGCATGAGCTACCAGCTCTTTTCCTGTTCCTGATTCACCATTGATTAACACGCTGATGGAAGAGCGGGAAAGTCGTCCGATAATCCGGTATACCTCCTGCATGGCAGGAGCTTCTCCGATTATTTCAGAAACCGATGAGGCTATTTTCGGGCTGCGGGAAGTTTGTTGTTGTTCACGTGAATGGCTTAATGCCCGTTCAACCAGTGCGACCGTTTCATCGATATCAAACGGCTTTGGCAGATAATCGAATGCTCCGTGCTGATAGGCGCTGACAGCTGCATCTAAATCAGAATGGGCGGTCATAATGATGACCGGAAGCTGGGGGTGATTCTGCCTGATTTGATTGAGTAAACTTAACCCATCGAGCCCCGGCATACGGATGTCTGACAGCAATACTTCAGGGCTGTTCTGTGATAATGCAGCCAATACAGAATCTGCATTTTCAAAACTGACACAATCCATACCTGCGCCGCTCAGCGCCCGTTCAAGTACCCAGCGGATAGAACTGTCGTCATCAACGATCCAGATTTTTCCTCGTTGCATGATATCCCCTATTTCTTGATAGGCAGGTAAATGGAAAATTCCGTATGCCCCGGCCAGCTAGTAAATTCGATTTTTCCAGTGTGCTGATCAATCAGGTTTCGGACAATAGATAACCCAAGCCCGGTTCCGCCTTCATGCCCACTCACCATTGGATAAAATAGCATATCCTGAATATTCGGAGGAATGCCCGGCCCATTATCTTCAATATCAATCCGGGCTGCCAAGCGGTAACGTTCACCGTGCAAGGTAATCTGGAAGGCTGTTCGGGTACGTAAAGTAATAGTGCCTTTTTGATCACCCAATGCCTGTAGCGCATTGCGGGTGATGTTTAATAAAACCTGCTCAATCTGATCAGGGTAATGAGACAGCTCCGGCAGGCTGGGGTCGTAATCTTTGACCAGAGTAATATTACTGGGCATTTCCAGTGATACCAACTGATAAACCCGCTCGACAACATGGTGGATACTCTGGCTAATCTGAGCCCCCGGATGTTGAGGCCCTAATAATCGATCGACGAGAGTACGAAGCCTGTCAGCCTGTTCAATAATGACTTGTGTATATTCCCGCAAAGAGGGATCCGGCAATGTTTTTGCCAGTAATTGAGCCGCTCCCCGTAAACCACCCAGCGGATTTTTAATTTCATGTGCCAGCCCCCGAACCAATTCCCGTGCAGCTATCTGCTGTGCCTGTTGTATCTGCTCTTGGCTTAAACGTCGCTGACTATCCATAGGAGCGAGTTCCAGCAGAATAAACTGTTCGGAAATTGGCTGGGCACTGAGCGACATAACATGCGAGTGATTATTGATCACCAATATCACTTCATTATCTGTAAAACCATGCCCGCGTATCAGGCTGGAGCGCATAAATTCCGTATCCAGCGAGATATAGCTGAATAAAACCGGAAGCGGAGTGCCGAATAATTTACGTGTACTTTGTGCCAGAAGTTGCATAGCGGAATGATTGGCATAGTGGATAATCAAATCGTTATCCAGCACTAATACACTATTTATCAATGAATCAAGAATTTGTTCTGCTTTGGGAAAATTAGCCATTGCCATTCAACCTTTGCACTTTTTTGGTGCATTGTATCTTATTTAATCATAAATTGAGTACCCCTCTTTATATCTGAGATATCGGAGGGAAAGGTCAGAAGGAAAAGGACCCATTCGAAAATGGGCCAAAAGTTTCACGGCAACAAAACTAATCAAGAACGGCAGTAATGCCTTGAAGCATTACACGCTGTAATACAGTTCAAACTCCAGAGGGTGTGGTGTCATGCGGACGCGTTCAATTTCACTATTCAGTACACCGATATAAGCATCAATTGCATCATCAGTGAAAACACCGCCGCGTGTCAGGAATTCACGGTCTGCATCCAGAGCAGCCAGTGCTTCTTCCAAAGAAGAGGCCACAGTTGGGATTTCTTGTGCTTCTTCGGCTGGCAGGTCATACAGGTTTTTATCCATTGAATCACCCGGATGTATTTTATTGATGATCCCATCAAGACCCGCCATCAGCAGAGCTGAGAACGCCAGATAAGGGTTTGCAGCCGGATCAGGGAAGCGGACTTCAATCCGACGGGCTTTACTGCTGGCAACAACCGGAATACGGATAGAAGCTGAGCGGTTACGGGCAGAATAGGCCAGCATCACTGGAGCTTCAAAACCCGGCACCAGACGTTTGTATGAGTTGGTGGTTGGATTGGTAAAGGCATTCAGGGCACGGGCATGTTTGATAATACCGCCGATATAATAGAGTGCCATTTCGGACAAACCACCGTATTTGTCTCCTGCGAACAGGTTAACACCACCTTTGGACAGTGACATATGACAGTGCATGCCTGAACCGTTATCCCCAACTAATGGTTTCGGCATAAATGTGGCGGTTTTACCGAAAGCATGGGCGACATTATGTACAACATATTTGTAAATCTGGGTTTCATCCGCTTTTTTGGTCATAGTATTGAAGCGGGTGGCGACTTCGTTCTGGCCTGCGGTTGCAACTTCATGGTGATGAGCCTCCACAACCAGCCCCATTTCTTCCATCGTCAGGCACATTGCTGAGCGCAGATCCTGAGAAGAGTCTACTGGGGGAACCGGGAAATAGCCGCCTTTGATACCGGGACGATGGCCTTTGTTACCACCTTCGTAGCGAGTTCCGCTGTTCCATGCCGCTTCGGTATCATCAATATGGTAATAAGAGCCTGAAATAGAGCTGCCGAAACGAACATCATCGAACAGGAAAAATTCTGGCTCTGGTCCGAACAGAACAGTGTCAGCAATATCACTGGAACGCAGGAAATCTTCTGCACGTTTTGCAATGGAACGGGGGTCACGACCATAACCCTGCATGGTGCCGGGTTCCAGAATATCGCAACGAATAATCAGAGTGGCATCATCAAAGAAAGGATCAAGCATGGCTGTAGAAGGGTCGGGCATTAACACCATGTCAGATTCATTGATACCTTTCCAGCCCTTGATAGATGAACCGTCAAACATTTTACCATCTTCGAAGAAGTCTTCATCAATCTGGTGGGCAGGAATAGTGATGTGCTGTTCTTTACCTTTAGTGTCAGTAAAACGTAAGTCAATAAACTTCACCTGATGTTCTTCAATCATGGATAAAACATGTTCAACGGACATACTAAGTTCTCCTGGTTTACGTCAGCCGGATGCGTTGTCAGAAACGCCGCCTTTATCTTAAGCAGCTGATGCTGTCTTTGTATACAGACAATTCGTGGCAATTTTCAATGCTAAACTCTAATGTGAAAACTAATGCGAAAAGCGTGCCAATTTTTAAAAAAGTTTTAATCCTGATGTATCCGTACATAAATGGAGAAAAATTATAGAGAATTGATAGAAAGGGCGAGGAATTTTCGAGGGTTTTTGCACTTAATTGGTGCATTGGGATAACGCACTGCACTGTTATGGTGAATTGCCGGAGCCGCTATAAAATATAGGTGAATTACTATAATTGTGATTGTTATCACGGTTGTTATCATGATGGTTATTAATGTTATTTCAGGTTATGTCGTGTTTATATGCAAAAAAACAGATAAACTTCAAAAGTGATGCGTCTCACATTTATTTCACTCTGTGGTTATAACGTGTAAAATAGCACCATATTTGTGTTGAATGAGGGTAGCATCGCACCCTGCATGCTGTACCCATTTAATATTTCTTCAAATAGCTAAAACGGTAAAAATACTTGTCAATTAATAATTTAAGAAACATTGCCATTATCGCTCACGTTGACCATGGCAAAACAACGCTGGTTGATAAACTCTTACAGCAATCCGGTACATTTGGTGAACGTGCTGCAACAGCTGAGCGTGTGATGGATTCCAATGATCTGGAAAAAGAACGTGGTATCACCATCCTTGCAAAAAATACTGCCATCAAATGGAATGACTACCGTATCAATATCGTGGATACCCCGGGCCACGCCGACTTCGGTGGCGAAGTAGAGCGTGTAATGTCAATGGTCGACAGTGTTTTACTGCTGGTCGATGCGATGGATGGCCCGATGCCACAGACTCGCTTCGTAACCCAGAAAGCCTTCGCTCATGGTTTGAAGCCAATCGTTGTTATCAACAAAGTTGACCGTCCGGGCGCGCGTCCTGACTGGGTTGTCGATCAGGTATTTGACCTGTTCGTAAACCTGGGTGCAACTGATGAGCAGCTGGATTTCCCTATCGTTTATGCTTCTGCATTGATGGGAATCGCAGGCAACGAGCACACTGAGATGGCAGAAGATATGACTCCGCTGTATCAGGCAATCGTTGAGCATGTTGAGCCACCTAAAGTTGATCTGGATGGCCCGTTCCAGATGCAGATTTCCCAGCTGGACTACAACAACTACGTGGGTGTTATCGGTATCGGCCGTATTAAGCGCGGAACCGTAAAACCAAACCAGAACATCACGCTTATCGATAGCGAAGGTAAAACTCGTAACGGTAAAGTTGGTAAAGTATTCAGCCATTTGGGTCTGGATCGTATCGAATCAGATAAAGTTGAAGCGGGCGACATCATCGCGATTACCGGTCTGGGCGATCTGAACATCTCTGACACGCTGTGTGAAGTTAATGCTGTTGAAGCTTTGCCAGCGCTGGCTGTTGATGAGCCTACCGTTAGCATGTACTTCTGTGTTAACACTTCACCTTTCTGTGGTCGTGAAGGTAAATACGTAACATCCCGTCAGATCCTTGATCGTCTGAGAAAAGAACTGGTTCATAACGTGGCTCTGCGCGTTGAAGAAACTGAAGATCCAGATGCTTTCCGTGTTTCCGGTCGTGGTGAATTGCACCTTTCTGTTCTGATTGAAAACATGCGTCGTGAAGGCTTCGAGATGGGAGTTTCTCGTCCGAAAGTTATTTTCCGTGAAATTGATGGCCGTAAGCAGGAACCTTTTGAACAGGTAACTCTGGATATCGAAGAGCAGCATCAGGGTGATGTGATGCAGGCACTGGGTGAACGTAAAGGTGAGATGCGTGATATGCTGCCAGATGGCAAAGGTCGCGTACGTCTGGATTACGTTATTCCAAGCCGTGGTCTGATTGGCTTCCGTACTGAATTCATGACCATGACTTCCGGTACTGGTCTGCTGTATGCAACTTTCAGCCACTATGATGACATCCGTCCGGGTGAGATTGGTCGTCGTCAGAACGGTGTACTGATTTCCAACGGTCAGGGTAAAGCGGTTGCTTATGCTCTGTATGGTTTGCAGGAGCGCGGTAAGCTGTTCCTTGGTCATGGTACAGAAGTTTATGAAGGCCAGATCATCGGTATTCACTCCCGCTCTAATGACCTGACAGTAAACTGTCTGACAGGTAAAAAGCTGACCAACGTTCGTGCTTCAGGTACTGATGAAGCGACAACCTTGTCTCCGCATATTAAGAAAACACTGGAGCAGGCACTGGAGTTTATTGATGATGACGAACTGGTAGAAGTGACTCCTGAGTCAATTCGTCTGCGTAAACGCCACCTGACTGAGAATGAGCGTCGCCGCGCAAGCCGCAGCAAAGAAGCTTAATTTCTCCTGATAGCTTAGGGTGCTTCGGCACCCTGAGTTTTATGACCTGCTTAATCCGAACTCTTCTCCCAATAACCTGCCAGTCTTGCAACCTCACTCAATTTCTTATTTTTCAACTAAGATTGATTCTTTGTGTGGTTTGATTATCAGCGTAATTTGTCTATTTTTTGTCGCTTCACCTTTTTTCTTGATGACATTATGATAAAAGTACAAAACGATATACCTCAGTCAGGAGGGAGTATGCTGTATATTTTCGATATGGGTAACGTGATTATTGATATTGATTTTAGAAGGGTACTGGCGGTTTGGAGTAACCTGAGCGGGACACCACTTGCAATTCTGGCTCCCAAATTTGCTCTGGGTGAAGCATTTGAAAAGCACGAGTGTGGCCAAATTACAGATGCAGAATTTGCCGAAACGCTATGCGATGAAATGGAGGTTTCTCTTAGCTTTGAGCAGTTTTCTGAAGGCTGGAATGCGATTTTCGTTGGTGTCAGGCAGGAAGTTATTGCGTTGATGAATAAACTGCGTGAGCAAGGGCATCGGGTTGTGGTGTTATCTAACACAAATAACCTACATTTTCAGTATTGGCCGCAACAATACCCTGAAGTCACTACATCAGCAGATCATTTATACCTGTCTCAGGATCTGGGGATACGTAAACCTAATCAGGACATCTTTAAATATTTACTGGAAAAAGAAGGTGTAGCTGCTGAGCAGGCGGTTTTTTTTGATGATGTTCAGGAAAATATTGAAGCAGCCAAAAGATTAGGCTTCAACGCTATTCATGTAAGCGGCAGGGATACTATCCCGGATTATTTTAAGACACATGACTTTTCACCTCTCACCGTAACATAATTTCTGATCTTCATGTATACCCAATGGATTTCGAGTTACATCGCGGCGGCAAGGGAGGGAATCCTCAAGAGCATAGATAACCGTATGTTTATAAAAACGGTGACTGGGGTGAGCGAGCGTAGCCAACAAAGA
Organism: Xenorhabdus sp. PB30.3; assembly: GCF_963895965.1. Lineage (NCBI taxonomy): Bacteria > Pseudomonadati > Pseudomonadota > Gammaproteobacteria > Enterobacterales > Morganellaceae > Xenorhabdus > Xenorhabdus sp. PB30.3. The sequence goes on from NZ_CAWQMW010000121.1 coordinate 9,737, forward strand.
GGCAACTTGAAAGACGAAGGGTATAACATTCAACAAGTTCTAAATAGGGTGGCATCTTGGCAAGCGAGGCTCCACCCTTACAGGTTAATCTACCGATACGGATCATACATAAGAAAAATGATTGCATTAATTCAACGCGTAACACAGGCAAAAGTAGTTGTTGATAGTCAGACTATAGGTGAAATTGAACAGGGGCTGCTTGTTTTTCTGGGAGTTGAAAAAGAAGATGATCAGCAAAAAGTGCAGCGCCTGTGTGAAAAGGTAATGGGTTATCGCGTATTCAGTGATGAAAATGGGAAAATGAATCTCAACGTCCAGCAAGCCAATGGTAGCCTATTGGTTATCTCTCAATTCACTCTGGCAGCGGACACCCAAAAAGGTTTAAGACCAAGCTTTTCTGGAGGCGCTGAACCCAAAAAAGCAGATGAACTTTATCGCTATTTTGTTGAACAGTGCCGTGCAACTGGTGTAAAAACAGAAATGGGGCAATTTGCTGCGGACATGAAAGTGAGTCTGACAAATGACGGGCCAGTGACTTTCTGGTTACAAGTATGACTTTCTGATTAGAAATATAATGTTAAAAGCATGCATGCTCCCCGACTACACACGACAACACGCAAAGAAGGGGCTGTTTCTATGTATCACCTCAGAGTACCTCAAACCGAACAAGAGCTGGAAACTTATTACCAATTCCGTTGGGAGATGCTGCGTAAACCACTTCATCAGCCTGTCGGCTCAGAAAAAGATGCTTATGACTCAATGGCTCACCATCAAATGGTGGTTGATGAGAAGGGCAGGCCAGTCGCTGTCGGACGTTTATATATCAATGCGGACAGTGAAGGTGCTATCCGTTTTCTGGCTGTTGATCCGAATGAGCAGCAAAAAGGGCTGGGCACCCTGGTTGCAATGGCACTGGAATCTGTTGCCCGGCAGGAAGGTGTGAAGCGGATAGTTTGCAGTGCGCGTGAGGATGCGGTTGATTTCTTTAATAAGCTGGGATTTCAAAATCGTGGGCTTATCAACGGCGCTAACTCATCTCCTATTAATCATTTTTTGATGATTAAACCTATTATGAGTCTTGATGATATTCTGCATCGTCCGGACTGGTGTGCTCAATTGCAGCAGGCATGGTACAAACATATCCCCCTGAGTGAAAAGATGGGTGTGCGTATTACTCAATATACGGGGCAGCGCTTTATTACTACTATGCCGGAAGCGGGAAACCAAAACCCTCATCATACTATTTTTGCTGGCAGTCTATTTTCTCAATCGACATTAACCGCATGGGGTCTGATTTGGTTGCTCTTGCAGGAGCGTCAACTAGGAGGAGAGATCATTCTGGTGGATGCGAATATTCGTTACCAAAAACCTATTGTTGGTCGTCCTAGTGCTGTTGCCGACCTCAACAATATGAGCGGTGATTTAGCCCGTCTTGCCCGTGGTAATAAAGCACGTGTAAAACTGGAAGTTCATGTCAGCGGTGAACAGGGACTCGGAAGTGTGTTCACCGGTACTTATATTGTCTTACCCGCTGAGCGGGCTGCGGCAGCATGAGCTATTATACACTTCATCTTTCAAGTTGCCTCTTTGTTGGCTACGCTCACTCACCCCGGTCACATAGTTATCTATGCTCCCGGGGATGAGTTCCCTTGCCGCCGCGACGCATCTTGAAATCCATTGTGTATACAACCTGAGTTGCTGAAATATTTGGCTTTTCTACATACTGAATTTGTTACAACACGACAGTTGCACAGGTTTTGCTTTGATCACCATTTGGTTGCCCAGCCTCACCAGATTGTTCTGTACCAGATTGCCCGGCTGGGCAGTTATCAGTAGAAATCACGCCTTGCTTAATGGATTGTGACTCTTTATTGGATGTCTTATCTTCAGCTGTCAGTGTTCCATTGATCGTGCTTTTCAGATTATCGTCAGCAAGGTTTCCAGTGATAGCCAGTGAGAAATTCCCCTCGCCATGGAGATTGAGTGGTGTCCAGCCCCATTGTGGCAAAACTCCCAAATTCACACTCATTCCTTTTACATTGAGCTGGAAGGGTTTTTGGGCAGCAAGCTGTTCAAGGAAGCCGTTAAACTGGAGTATGCCGTCACCTGAAAAGGTGTTCATTTTATCAATAATAACCTTGTCATCTGTGGCATATAGTTGCAGATAAGGCCGCACTATTTCAACTTTATTGAATGTGCCACTCATGGCCTGCAATGAAGTTTTCCCATTCCATAATCCCCAGTGACCATCTTTCAGGATATCCAGAGTATCGACATATCCCGATAAGGTGGTGAGCTGAAATGGAAAATCAGGGTTGGTATCAATCAGGAGCGTATTGTTGATACTGACATTATTTAACTTCAGTGCTGAAATCCATTCAGGTGCTGGATTTTTAATATAGTTGCGCCACTCTGGAGGTAAGGAGTAAATCAGACCGGTTACAGAGCTGTCATTGAGGGTTAACTGATGATTTTTTCGATCCCACTGCGCTTTAATATTAAATAAGCCCTTCTGATAATGGGTAGTCAGATTAGCGATGGTAAAAATATCACCGGAAAAACTGAACTGGCCTAATATATCTTTGAACTGAGCTTCGTTGAAGGCCATATTCATGGCATTAAAGTCAATCAGACCGTCTTCTGCCTGCCATTGTCCGTTAACCAGCCCTAAGCCTTTGATGCTGGTATTAAGATAATCAGCAGACCAATCTTTTCCCTGTAATTTGGCGTTAGTAAGATTGAGATCTTTAATGTGGATAGCGGGAAGATGGCGGGTTTTTTCTGTCAGCGCAGCCAGAGTCATGGGTGACTGCCAGCGTATGTCGTTGATCAGGATATTCTCTAAGTTCCAGCTGCCATCAGCTAATTGTTGCCCATTCCCAGAGATCAGACCCTGTAGGAACTCAGCACCAAAGGAATTTATAACCAGATTGTTATTCTGATAGCTACCCTGCATGACGACCTTATCAAATGACAGGCCATTTATGTTGATGTTATTGGCACTGAACTGGTATTGCCCTGAGCCAAAAGGGGTATTCTTATCAGGAGACCAGGGAGTAATACCGCCGACAATATTTTTGCCCTGAATCTGTGAATTGGGGGTTGTTAGCTGAACATCCATTTTATTCAGTTGCAAAACATCGGCTTTCAAGGCTGGGGTAAACTCAGAACCTGAAAGTATCAGTTTTCCATCTTGTAAGGTCAACTTACGCAGATTTGTTAATTTTGTCGGGGCCTGCCATTTAAAATCCAGATCGACAGTATTGGCATTGAGTGAGAAAGAGCCTTGCTTATCACTGAGACTCACATTATTGAGCATTAAGGTCATAGGCTGGAGCCAGCTGTGACTGATATTTTCAATATTAACCTGATAATGACCTTGTTTATTAATCCATCTGCTTATTTTCTTTGCTCCCCAGTGTGTCTGGGCAACAAAATAAACAGCAATAATTGCCAGAATCAGTAATAACAGCAGAACAGCAAAGCCTTTCCCTAACCACTTCATCATCTCACCCCAATATAATCTTCCTGAAAAAATCCTTTTATGCCGTAAAAAAGAGCATCACTCAATAGACAATGCTGAAAAACCTTTAATTCCCCCATCTAGGGCAGAATATTGCGAAAGGTTACGCAAAATATAAAAAAAATCCCGCGATTAGAGCGGGATAATATAACTATCAATGCGAAAACTAAGGCGAAAACGAAGGTGAAAATCTTAGATTGAAACGCGATAGTTTATTTTTCCTGAGGAAAAATCAGATTAAGCAGGATTGCAGTCAGGCCACCCGCTGCAATACCGGAAGAAAACAGATTTCTTATCCACTCAGGTGCAAACTGTAAAATAAGGGGTTGTTGTGCAACGCCAAGCCCCATAGCCAGTGATAATGCAATGATCATAATGGCACGGCGATTTAACGGCTCCCGGGAAACAATTCTGACACCGGATGCTGCAATCGTGCCGAACATGACAATCGTTGCGCCACCTAATACCGGCTCTGGAATATGCTGGACAAAACCGGCCACTGCCGGAAATAACCCCATCAGGATCAACATAGAAGCAATAAGGTAACCAACATAACGGCTGGCAACCCCAGTTAATTGGATTACTCCGTTATTCTGACCAAAACAGGAATTCGGGAATGTATTAAATACGGCAGAAATCATCGAATTGACGCCATTTGCCAGTACACCGCCCTTAATTCGCTTCATATATAACGGGCCGCAGACAGGCTGCTCGGAAACATCTGAAGTAGCTGTAATATCCCCAATCGTTTCCAGTGATGTCACCATAAAAATCAGGATTAATGGGATGAGTAAATGCCAGTCAATAGAAAGCCCGTAATACAGCGGGGCTGGCACAGTGATAATTGGTTTGTCTTCTGTTGTGGCGCAGTGGGGTAGCATGTCCATGTACCATGCGGCCAGATAACCTACTGTCATGGCAATAACCAGAGAAGCAACCCGCAGATAGGGATTATGCTGGCGGTTCAGCAGTACGATGATGGCAAGAACAATTCCGGCCAGAAAAAGATTTTCAGGGGCGCCGAATGTACCTTGCTGAATAGCAGAATAGCCACCACCGATAGAAGTCAGTCCGACCTGAATAAGTGACAGACCAATAATCATCACAACAATGCCGGAAACTAAAGGGGTGATGAGCATTTTAGCCAGATGAAGTACACGAGAAAGCAATATTTCAGTCGTTGCTGCAAGCATCAACGTACCAAACAGAGCAGCCATCATGGTCGGCACATCAGCACCACCGTTTTTCAGGGACAAGCCACCCATGATGAGAGGAGTGACAAAATTAAAGCTGGTGCCCTGAATAGAAAGTAAACCAGAGCCAACAGGTCCCCAGGAGCGGATTTGAATCAGTGATGCCAGACCGGAGGCAAACAGAGACATACTGATGATGCGTTGGGTATCTTCTGCCGGAAGTCCAAGCGCCTGACAGATCAACATAGCCGGCGTGATAACGGCAACGAACATTGCCAGCAGATGCTGAAAGGCGGCAAATACAGCGTGCGGAAGATGGGGTTTATCTTCCAGACGGTAAATTAATTCGCTGTCTGATTTTTTGAGAGTTTCCAGTGCTGGATTTTCGCGTGTTGAGGTGGCCATGAGTGTAGTTTCGAGTGAAAAAAACACATTTTATTGATCTAGATTATAAAAGCAATCGTTTGCGTTAAATTTTGCCTATGGCTTATAACCTTATTTCGTCACACTTTTAAATGTTTTAACTTGTGTTTATTAGGAATTTTTTTTCTAATCCAATCCTTACCTGCTCTTGGCGTTTTTATAGGATGATTATAACGTCGCATTAAATTAACATAATTTTAACAATTAGATGGGGTACATAAATGTATCATCTGGATATTTATGGCACGCTCGTTGCGGCCACACTTGTTTTGCTACTGGGAAGAAAGCTCGTACAGTCAATTTCATTTCTTGAAAAGTATACAATTCCAGAGCCAGTCGCAGGTGGCTTACTGGTTGCTTTTGTTCTGCTGGCAGTTAAACAGTCTACGGGCTGGGAAGTCAGCTTTGACCTATCCCTCAAAGACCCCCTTATGTTGGCATTTTTCGCCACAGTTGGCCTGAATGCTAACCTCGCCAGCCTGAGAGCAGGCGGAAAACTTCTCTTAATCTTTGTTGTCGCCGTTGTAGGCCTGCTGTTGGTACAAAACACAGTCGGTATTGCACTGGCGAAAATGCTCGGCCTTGACCCATTGATGGGGCTATTGGCAGGGTCTGTGACCCTTTCGGGAGGGCACGGCACGGGCGCAGCATGGGGTAAGGTCTTTACTGAACGCTACGGTTTTGAGAATGCGACTGAAGTGGCAATGGCTTGTGCGACATTTGGTTTGATTCTCGGAGGACTGATTGGTGGGCCTGTTGCCCGCTTGCTGGTAAGAAATGACAAAACACCGGGTCTGGAGAATGATGATGCTGAAGTTCCATCTGCATTTGAAAAACCTTATACCGGCCGCCTGATCACGCCATTGGTCATGCTGGAAACCATCGCATTAATCTCTATCTGCCTGTTGGTCGGTAACTATCTTGAGAAAGTGCTGGAAGATACGCTCTTTTTGCCAACGTTTGTCTGCGTTCTGTTTACCGGTGTGATACTGAGTAATGGCCTGTCTCTGCTCGGCTTTTACCGGGTATTTGATCGGGCTGTATCAGTACTGGGTAACGTCAGCTTGTCACTCTTCCTGGCAATGGCACTGATGAGTCTTAAATTGTGGCAACTGGCTTCCCTTGCCCTGCCGATGCTGGTGATCCTCGCTGTACAGGCGGTAGTGATGGCATTGTACGCAATATTCGTGACTTACAGAGTCATGGGTAAAAATTATGATGCCGCGGTACTGTCAGCCGGTCACTGTGGATTCGGGCTGGGTGCGACACCTACGGCTATTGCAAATATGCAGGCAATTACTGACCGTTTCGGACCATCCCATGTAGCATTTTTACTTGTACCGATGGTAGGTGCTTTCTTTATTGATATCGTTAACGCAGCAATTATCAAAATTTACCTAATGTTACCTATATTCCCATCTGTTACAGGTTAATTTAACTTAGCTTTTTGTTCTTGTAGATGTGCCGCTGGAAGATTTCAGCGGCATTTTTTTATTTTTGTGAAATCCTATTACTCAGGCGTGGCTATACTGAGAGCGGTCGGAAAGCCAGCGCTCAATCAGTGCCTTCGCGTTTTCCGGATAATGCTGGTGGATATAGTGGGCAATGCGCTGAACTTCAGGGAGCATACTTTGGTCCCGTAATAAATCGGCAATTTTGAATTCGACATTACCGGTTTGGCGCGTACCAAGAAGTTCACCCGGCCCCCGGATCTCTAAATCTTTCTGGGCAATGACGAAACCATCATTACTGTCCCGCAGAACCTGCAAACGGATTCTGGCGGTATTGGTCAGCGGTGTTTTATAAAGCAGAACACAATGTGAGGCTATTGCTCCACGCCCGACACGACCACGAAGCTGGTGTAACTGAGCGAGCCCCAATCGTTCCGGGTTATCGATGATCATCAGGCTGGCATTGGGAACATCAACACCAACCTCAATCACCGTTGTCGCAACCAATAGTTGTAGTTCACCACGTTTAAAAGCCTCCATGATGGTTTGCTTTTCTGCTGGCTTCATCCGTCCATGAACTAAACCGATTTTCAACTCGGGCAACGCCAGAGCAAGTTCTTCACTGGTAACCTGAGCCGCCTGTGCCTCCAGAACTTCAGAGTCTTCAATCAGAGTACACACCCAATAAGCCTGACGTCCTTCATCTAAGCAGGCATTTTTAACTCGCTGGATAATCTCATTTCGACGGGTATCGGGAATGGCGACAGTTGTTACCGGTGTCCTCCCCGGAGGAAGTTCATCAATAACGGATGTATCCAAATCGGCATAAGCTGTCATTGCCAGTGTCCGTGGGATTGGTGTGGCAGTCATGATTAATTGATGCGGATGAAAGCCCTGTTCATGTCCTTTTTCCCACAGAGCCAGACGCTGATGAACACCGAAGCGATGCTGTTCATCAATAATTACTAATGCCAGCCCGGCAAATTTAACTTGTTCCTGAAACATAGCATGCGTGCCGACGACCATACTTACCTGCCCGCTGGCAATAGCTTCCTGTTGTGCCTGTCGAGCCTTGCCCTTTTGTTTTCCAGCCAGCCATCCTACCTGAATACCGAGTGGTTCAAGCCACTGGCGAAAAGTGTTGGCATGTTGCTCAGCAAGTAGTTCAGTAGGTGCCATCAATGCAACCTGTTTACCATGAACGATGGCACGGACTGCCGCCAGTGCTGCAACCAGTGTTTTTCCGGAACCGACATCCCCCTGAATCAGCCTCATCATCGGAACTTCTTTTTCCAGATCATGCTCTATTTCTGCCACCACGCGATCTTGTGCACGAGTCGGTGAAAAGGGGAGCAGAGCCAGTAACCGCTGCTTTAATGAATTATCCGCAGTGAGAGGCTGGGCCTGAAAGCGTTGTGCTCCCGCTCTGACTGCCAGCATACTTAAATGATGAGCCAGTAATTCTTCCAGAATCAGGCGGCGTTGAGCCGGATGTCTGCCACTTTCCAAATCAGCTAAGGAAATGTCAGGCGGTGGGCGGTGTAACGTATGCAGGGCATTTGAGAGGCTGATAATCTTCCGGCTGAACTGCTCTGGTAATAGCTCATTAACGGCGCAGGTATCCAGCAGCTCCAAAGCCTGTTCGATTAATTTACGCAGCGTAGTCTGGCGTACTCCCTCTGTCGTAGGGTAGACAGGGGTTAAGGTTTCCTGCAAATGGATACGCTCGACGTGTTGCTGAATTTTGTATTCCGGATGGATAATTTCAGCACCCTGAGAACCCCGACGTATTTCACCATAAGCGATGATATGTTTACCTTCTGCCAGACTGTTCTTCATGGCGGCAGTGAAATTAAAAAAGCGCAGGGTTAACACGCCAGTGCCGTCACTGATTTGGCAGGTCATCATACGCCGCCGCCCAAAAACGACATTGGTACGTAAAATTTCGCCTGTCACTGTCGCATAAATACCGGGCAACACTTCATTGATGGGGTATAGCCGGGTTTGATCCTCATAACGGAGAGGCAAATGCAGTAATAGATCCTGTAGATTGACCAACCCCAGTTTGGCAAGCTTACCTACCTGACTGGCACCAACACCACGTAAAGTTGTTAACGGGATGGCATCAAGTAATCGGCCTTTCATATCTATTCTCCATTAATCCAGTTCTCCATCAATCCGGTTTTCCGTCAGTGTAATTTATTTCCCTGCTGATGGTGTTGTCGTTGCCTGCATTGCTGCCCACCAGGATTCACTTGCTATGATTTGCCCTTGCTTATCAATCAAAGGTTGTTCCAGCCCTTTACGGTGTGAAACTGCCGCTAAAACGGGGTATCCCCCTTCAAACAGCAATTTTTGCTGATCTTCCTCAGACAGCGTGCTTTCTTCTCGCTGATACATACCCGCAAGCTGGCGTTGTCTCTGGGCTTCATACAGGATCAGCGCAGAAGCAACGGAGACATTCAGTGACTGAACCATGCCTGCCATCGGAATGACAATGTCATGATCTGCCAGAGCAATAGCCTGTTTGGAAATGCCTTTCTTTTCCTGTCCCATAATGATGCAGGTAGGTTTAGTGTAATCAATCTGACGGAAATCGACGGCTTTATCAGAAAGATTGGTCGCTAATACCTGCATTCCGGCAGTTTTAAACTGGTTGATAGCCTGCTCAACGGATGAATGAGTTTTTACCTGAACCCAGCTGTTACTGCCTGCGGCGGAAGATAGTTGAGTTCGTAATTGTTGAGTAGGCCAGACGGCGTGGATTTGGTGAATACCAACTGCATCCGCAGTACGAATCACTGCAGATACATTATGGGGTTTGTGTACTTCTTCTAAACAAATTGTCAGGTCAGGCTGACGCATTGCCATCATCTGACAAATACGTGCATAACGTTTAGGATTCATAACCTCTAATTTCGGTTACGGCTGACTCGTAGTACATCCGGCATGACACGTATCTTGCGCATGATATTTGCCAGCTGGATACGATCTTTGGCAGTCAGCCTAATGAAAGCACAATAAACGCGGCCATCTTTTTCTTCGGTATTCATGCTTTGGATATTGGAGTTTGCATCATTAATGGCGGCTGTCAGATTTGCCAGTGCGCCCTGATGATTAAACATGTCAACTTTAATCTCAGCAATAAAATCGCTGTTGACATCTTTATCCCACTCAACAGGCATGAATTTTTCCGGTTCTTTCTGGTAGCCACGAATATTACGGCAGGATTCGTGATGGATAACCAAACCTTTGCCCGGGCTGATATGAGAAATAATCGGGTCACCGGGGATAGGACGGCAACATTTGGCAAAGGTAATCAGGATACCATCAGCGCCTTTGATGGGCAGTTTACGGCTATTATTACTAATATTGTTGTTACTGTTATTGTTGCCGTTGTTATTATTGCCACTATTACTGTCTGGCATTTTTTCCTTCTCGCCCAACAGATTATGAGCAACAACGACACTCATTGCGTTACCTAAGCCGATTTCTGCCAGCAGATCATCCAGTGAAGTCAGTTTCATTCTTGCCAGTTCTCTGGCAATGTTTTCTTCCGGAATATCGGCAACTTTCAGGCCGTTGCCGAGGGCATGATTAAGCAGACGCCGACCCAGACTGACTGAATCATCCCGTTTTAGGTTTTTCAATAGCTGACGGATCTTAGCGCGTGCTTTCGAGCTGACGACAAAGTTCAGCCATGCGGCATTAGGGCGGGCACTTGGTGCGGTAATAATTTCGACGGTTTGCCCACTGCTGAGAGTTTGAGACAGTGGATAAGGCTGACGATCAACACGGGCCCCGACACAGGCGTGACCAATATCGGTGTGAACGGCATAGGCAAAATCGACAGGTGTTGCCCCTGCCGGCAATTCGACAATACGCCCTTCAGGAGTAAAAACGTAGATCTCATCAGGGAATAGATCAGATTTGACGCTTTCAATGAATTCGAAAGAGCTACCGGCACTTTGCTGAAGCTCCAGCAGGCTTTGCATCCAGCGCTGAGCGCGAACCTGAGCAGTCGTACCTGATTCACCCTGTTCTTTATAAGCCCAGTGTGCAGCAACCCCCATTTCAGCCATTTGATCCATATCTTCAGTACGGATTTGCACTTCAACCGGGACTCCATGTGGGCCGATAAGAGAAGTATGCAGGGACTGATAGCCGTTGGCTTTGGGAATGGCAATATAATCTTTTACTTTACCGGGACGGGGTTTATACAGGCTGTGCATTTGCCCCAGAACACGGTAACAGGTATCAAGGTTATCGACGATGACACGGAACGCGTAAATATCCATGATGGAATGAAAACGTTGTTCTTTCAGGTGCATCTTACGATAGATAGAGTAGAGGTGTTTTTCCCGCCCATTGACGGTACATTTGATACCGGCATCCGTTAATCTGCCCTCAATTTCTGACAGAATTTTCTGGATCATCTCCTTACGGTTGCCGCGAGCAGCTTTAACTACCTCTTTAATCACCCGGTAACGGTTCGGATACAGAGCTTCAAAACCCAGCTCTTCCAGTTCTGTTTTCAGGTGATGGATACCCAATCGATGGGCTAACGGACTGTAAATTTCCAGCGTTTCCCTGGCGATGCGCCGCCGTTTATCAGGGCGCAGGGAACCAAGGGTTCGCATGTTATGTGTACGGTCTGCCAGTTTGATCAGAATGACACGGATATCCTGTACCATTGCCATGACCATTTTGCGAAAGTTTTCTGCCTGAGCTTCTTTCTTATCACGGAAGTTCAGTTTGTCCAGCTTAGAGACACCCTCAACTAATCCGGCGACAGCTGTCCCGAATAGTTGCTCGATATCCTGAAATGTCGTTGGTGTATCCTCTATGACATCATGCAGAAGTGCAGCCATCAGTGTTTCATGATCAAGGCGCATTTCAGCCAGAATACAGGCAACGGCGACCGGATGAGTAATATATGGCTCACCGCTGGAGCGGGTCTGCCCTTCATGGGCATCCCTAGCTACGATATAAGCCTGCTTCAACAGACCAATCTGATCTTCAGGCAAATATTTAAGAACAAGCTGATTCAGGCTTTCAAACAGGTACAAGGCAGACCTACCGTAAAATTAACGACGACCGTCGGCGATAGCAGAAACAGCGTTGATTTCTGCAGCTTCCTGCTCCTGTTGTTCCTGACGTTCACGAACATCAAGAATTTTATTATTGATAAGACCCTGCTCGATTTCACGCAGAGCGATAACCGTCATCTTATCGTTTTCTTCCGGAACCAGAGGATCTTTTCCGCCTGACTGCAATTGGCGTGCTCGGCGAGCAGCGACCAACACCAGGTCAAAACGGTTACCAATTTTTTCTACTGCGTCTTGAACAGTTACGCGTGCCATATGTGTGCTACTCCACAGATAAATAAGTGACCGGACATGATACTGAAACTTAGTTCAGTCTGCCAATAATTTGCTGATTAACGCATCATGTCGTTGAGCCTGCCTTTCTAAACGCAGGCGTTCTGAACGAATAACCGATTGTAAATCGGCCAGAGCAGTATTGAAATCATCATTGATGATGACGTAATCATACTCGCCATGATGCTCCATTTCAGCGACAGCTTGAGACATGCGTTTAGCTATGACCTCTTCGCTGTCCTGACCGCGCCCGCGCAGGCGGCGGAGTAATTCTTCCCTTGAAGGCGGAAGAATAAAAATACTACGGGCCGCAGGCATTTTCTGACGGATTTGTTGCGCACCCTGCCAGTCAATATCAAGAAAGACGTCAATCCCACTGGCGAGAGTATCTTCGATTACTTTACGGGAAGTGCCGTAATAGTTACCGAAAACACAGGCATGTTCCAAAAATTCATCATGGTTAATCATATTTTGGAATTCATCGGTTGTGACGAAAAAATAATGTTCACCATGATTTTCGCCTGGGCGTGCCGGGCGGGTTGTATGTGAAACAGAAACCTGAGTGTCATACAAAGGCTGGGTGTTTAATAAAGCCTGAATAAGGCTTGATTTGCCTGCTCCACTCGGTGCAGAAACAATATATAACGTTCCTTGGCTCATGCTGATTTCTTGACTGGTTGGGTATTAATAAATGCAAGCGTAGGAATATAAAATCCCACATAGTATACACGGATACGTTAATCCATGCAGCGTTACAATACATGCCTACGAGTGATTCAACAAAATTTTTTATTAACAAACGAAGATTAAAGCGATTTTTTACAAAACAATTCCATATAAAATAATAGATTGCAGAAACAAGCTAATAATTTTTCGAGACTCATCGCAAACACTCTTTTTCCTCATTGGTATAGCCAAATTTCTTTATTATTCTTTGCCTGCATTTAAGGAACGTGTGGAGCAAGGATGCTTAATTTTCTCATTATGATATTGATGTTGTTATGTGGGGTGCCGATAGCACTCGCAGCAGATTGTCCCGTTTGGTCAAAGGAAAAACTTCAGCTTGAAATCGAACATCTGACACCACAGGTAGCTCGATGGGAGCAGCTGTATCGCCAGCAGGGGATTAGTGAAATAGATGATGAAATTTACGATCAGCTATTGGAATCCCTGACACACTGGCAGCATTGTCTGAATCAGACACAGAATAATAATGTTGTCATAGCCATTCCGGATAATGGAAAACAGACTCATCCTGTCCAGCATACAGGGTTGCGTAAACTGAAAGATCTGGAGGAAGTGCGGAAATGGGTACAAGGGCGCTCGAAAGTCTGGTTACAGCCCAAAATTGATGGTGTTGCGGTAACACTGGTTTATCAGAAGGGGCTGTTGACAGGGTTAATCAGCCGTGGGAATGGAACAGAAGGCACAGACTGGCTGGATAAAAGCAAATTTATATCCAGTATTCCCCAACAGATAAAAAATGCACCGGAACATATGGTGTTACAAGGCGAGCTTTTTTGGCGGCAGAATAATCACCGCCAGTCGGTTGCTGGTAGTCAGGGCGCGCGCAGCAAGGTTGCGGGTTTGATGATGCGTAAGGCCCATTCAGCAGAACTGAGTCAAATAGGGATATTTGTTTGGAGCTGGCCGGATGGGCCGGATGAAATGACTGCTAAGCTTGAACAACTGGCTTCCATGGGCTTTCCGACTACGCAACAATTTAGCCATCCTATTTTCAATGCGGAAGAAGCAGAGAAAAAATGGAAAATGTATTTTACCCATCCCCTCCCTTTTGCTACTGATGGTGTTGTATTAAGGCAAGAGACTGAGCCAGCCGGCAGGCAATGGCGTTCAGGTTCAAACAGTTGGGCTGTTGCATGGAAGTATCCTCTACAGCAACAAGTCACCACAGTAAGCGATATTCAATTCAGGGTAGGCCGCACAGGGAAAATTTCCGTATTACTGGAGCTGGAAAAGATTCAATTAGATGACAGGCAAATTAGCCGCGTTCATATTGGCTCGGTGACGCGTTGGAAGCATTGGGACGTTTATCCGGGAGATAAAGTAACAATAGCACTGGCAGGGCATGGTATACCAAAACTTGATAAGGTGGTTTGGCGTATCGCTGAACGCAAACATCTTAATCCTCCTGATGCAGAACAATTTCATTCACTCAGTTGTTTTGTATTGAATAATGATGAATGCCAACAGCAGTTTATCGCACGTCTGACATGGATGGGCGAAAAATTGGAAATGAGGGGAGTGAGTCAAGGCACATGGATGATTTTAGTCACGAGTAAAAAGATCAAGAACCTGACAGATTGGTTAGCATTGGATGTCAGACAACTAGCTGAAATACCAAATATCGGAACTAAGCGTGCTGAATCAATTTTCAGTCAATTCCAGCAATCAAAGCGGCAGCCAGCCTCATTATGGCGCGAAGCGATAGGAATGCCTTATGCCAATAAATTTACAAATAAAATAGCTTGGTTCGGAAAAATGCAGTTACCCGAAGTAGAAATACAAAAATATAGTGCTTTATCCGTTAAACAAAGAGCAAAAATTGAGAGATTTTTTCAGTATCCTGACGTTAAAGAATTAATGGAAGCACTAACTTTACAGGGCATTGATCTGTAGAAATATCCTTTATATTCATTGGAGATAAGGAAAATAAAACTGGGGAGTCGAGTGAGAGCGTAGGAGCAAAAGTTTGCTTCAAACGCTCAGATTAATATCAGTGATCAGTACCATCGTAATTAAAGATGGGTAATCCAAGACGATAGCGAATAGCAATTAGGCGGGCAGCGAGTCCAGCAATAAGGGTTATGATAATGACGCTGTTGGGGTGTAGTGGAGTATGCAATAAGGCGATATATAACCAGGCAGCAGCAAAGGAGACTCCAGCGTAAATTTCTTTCTGAAACACCAGCGGGATGGTATTACAAAACATATCGCGCAGCACGCCACCAAAAACGCCGGTAATAACAGCAGCAATGGCGGCAATGATTGGGCTGTAGTCCATATCCAGTGCGATTTGTGCACCAATAATTGAAAAAACAATCAGGCCGATTGCATCCAGAATCAGAAACAAACGACGCAGGTGTTTCATCATTGGAGCAATCCAAATCGTGAAAACAGCAGCACAGGCAACAGTCACGATATACTCCGGGTTTTGAACCCAGCCAAGTGGGTAATGGCCCAGAATCATGTCACGAACGGAGCCACCACCGATGGCTGTTACTGAAGCGATAATAATCACGCCGAAGACATCCATTTTTCGGCGACCTGCGGCTAAAGCACCCGTCATGGCTTCAGCCGTGATACCAATGATATAAAGGACACTGAGTAGCATAAATTTAGTCAGATGAAAGATAATGAAGAAGTAAGAGTAATGCGGAAATAATAACGCCTCGATTGAAAATTTTTAGTTAAATTTACATAAAGTTAGTTTTTATTATCCGAATTCCCGCATATTAAGGTGGAAAAAAATGATTTTCAAGGAACGCCAGATTACATTTGATAACCGTAGCCATCAGATAACTAATATAAATATCTGGACTCCTGATAGCCAGTGGCTGGTTTATGATGTACGTCCTAACGGAGCATCTTTTTCCGGCCTGACGATAGAAAAAATTCATATCAATAACGGCCAGACAGAGATTATTTATCAGGCAAAAGATGGGGCACATGTTGGGGTTGTTACTGTTAGCCCACAAGAGCCGGTACGTTACGCATTTATTCATGGCCCGGAGCACCCGGATAATCACTGGCAATATGATTTTCATCATCGCCGTGGGGTGATTGTTTCCGACAGCGAACCAAACGTTGCGTTCAATATTGATGCACTGGATATCACTCCTCCTTATACAGCCGGAGCCTTGCGAGGTGGTACACATGTGCATGTTTTCAGCCCTGACAGTAGTCGTTTGAGTTTTACCTATAATGACCATGTTATGCATGAGTTAGATCCTGCTCTTGATTTGCGTAATGTTGCTGTGGCTGTTCCACTAAGAGCTGTGATTTCAGCGAAAAAACACCCGAGAGAATACGATGGTCGTTATTTTTCAGTCGTTGTTAGCCAAACCACAACGCATCCACACCCCGGCAGTGATGAGATCAATCGTGCATATGAAGAAGGGTGGGTTGGACAACAGGGATATCTTAAAGAGAATGGGCAATGGCAGCGCTGGGCACTGGCTTTTATTGGTGATACGTGTGATGAAAATGGTGAAAAGATCCCTGAAATTTATCTTGTTGACCTGCCTGAACATGATGAGGATTATGCACTAGAAGGTTGCCAGCCATTAGCCGGAACCAAAACGGCATTACCTGCGCCGCCCGCTGGAGTTAAACAAAAACGATTAACTTTCACCCATCAGAATTGTTATCCGGGAGTAGTCAATGTTCCCCGGCATTGGCTCAGAGCATCACCAGATGGCAGTAAAATTTGTTTTCTGATGAGAGATGGCAATGGTGTTATTCAGTTATGGTATATATCTCCAAATGGAGGCGAGCCGGTACAGATCACAGATAATATTCATGACATACAATCCGCATTTAACTGGGATAGTCGGGGGCGGTTTATTGCTTTTGTTTGCGATAACAGTGTTATGCTTTGTGACAGTCAGAGTGGGCAAACCCAGCGGTTAACAGCTCGTACTGACGTTGCTCCTTGTGCTGATGCAATCGTGTTTTCACCTGATGGCCGATATATTGCATTTATGCGGGATATTAATGGATATCGTCAGCTTTTCATTGTTGAAACAGGGTTGAAATAGGCATCGTTGTACAATAACGATGCCTGAGAAATAGCAGAGATAAGATAATCTTTAGCCTAATCGGTATTGGTAAAATTAGGGTTCATTATTCATCTAGTTTTCTAATATCGATTGTGTGCTGTTTGTGCTTTCTTCCAGTTTTTCAATACGAAGTTTAGGGGATTGCTCCGTTTGATCCTGATTAGAGTGAGCATAATCGTAGGGGAGTAAAAGGGTATCTAAGAAGGCTGATAATGGGAGATCGACTACGATCAGGGGTTTTAGGAACCATCCTGTCTTGTCATCTTTTAACATATTAATATTGGCTTGTGCTCCCGAATAATACCCTTGATTAGGGCCACTGTGAGTCATGATACTGGAGCAGCCTGTTAGCAAAAGCCCCCCAATAATAGTAGAAGGTAATAGAAGCAGTTTATAGTTTTTCATCATTTCCATTCCTTGAGCTCAATGAGTTAATTGCCAATATCCAGAAATTATATTTATACCTAGTATGATTTTTTCATGAATAAGCATAAAAATAACTTTTTAATACTATTTACTATAGTTAGGTAATATTCAGTTTGCTATAGCACTTATTGTTAAATCCAATAATTTTTTTCGATAGACTTCTTTAATTCCCCTCGATAGTTTTATTTTGAAATAAATTTAAAAGTAAATTATTTCATTTGAATTTATACCCTTGTATTTTGTGTTGAGCCGTAGCGGAAAAGTCCGGGCAAATTCTCGTCGGGAGCGAATTTGTCCGGCTAACAAGCGAGCATGCCTATTAATACTGACCGTTACTGAATCTGTAGACTGTTAGTAGATATTATTTTCTAGCGGAGAGGAAGATTGAAAACAGCGTTGAATAATTAAGTATATGTGTTTGATTCATTAAGTGTGCTTTAGATCACACAATATGGGGTAATTGTCTTAATTTCACATAGTAGAGGCAATTTAAAGTGAAAAAAACCTGTCTATTCAGACCATTATCTTTTTTGTTTTCTGGTTAAATATACCGAGTTCAGGGAAAGTGCATAAACAAGGATTGTTTTCCTTTCCTACTGTGTGTGAAGAATTCTTTTGGGATTCTAATAACTACTGTCCTGTTCTCAGGTAAAAAGTCCTCGTTATCATCTTACTCCCTCACTTTAAATGAGGGAGCTTTTTTTATAGCCCGATTAACATTCCACTTCTTGATGGGCAATCTCGATTTCTTCGGACAAAATACGGATACCTTCTTCTATTTTTGCCAGATCAGGCACATAGTTCATGCGCATACATTGATGAGCATGAGGCCAGTTGTGTTCCAGACCGGGGAAGAAATAATGACCCGGTACCATTAATACCTTCCGCTTTTTTAAGCGTTGATAAAGGACTTCAGTTGTAATCGGTAGATTTTTGAACCAGAGCCAGAGGAATATTGCTCCTTCTGGTTTATGGATAAGACAGTATTCTTCTGGCAGATAGCGACGAATGATCTCAATGACTTGCTCTACCCGTTTTTTATAAAATGGCTGGATTACATTTTGGGATAAACGGAACAGATCATTACGGCGGATCATTTCCAGCGTCATGGCAGGCCCGATGCCTCCCGGAGCCAGACTAATCACACCATTCATGTTACTGACTGCCCGAATAATCTTTTCATTAGCAACGATGATCCCACAGCGAGCACCCGGTAGCCCAAGTTTGGACAGGCTCATACATAAGATAATATTCGGGTTCCACAGAGGAGTCGCTTCACTAAAAATAATACCCGGGAATGGCACGCCATAGGCATTATCGATCAGCAGAGGGATTTGATGTTTTTGAGCCAATGCATCCAAACGCAGTAATTCTTCGTCAGTGACAACATTACCCGTTGGGTTGGTTGGACGGGAAACACAGATCAGGCTGATATCTTCAGAAATATTCAGGTGGTCAAAATCAACATGATATTTAAACTGCCCATTAGGCAATAATTCAATATTAGGTTTATTAGCAACAAATAAACCTTCATCCAGACCAGAATCAGAATAGCCAATATATTCAGGCGCAAGCGGAAACAGAACCCGTTTTATTGAACCATTTTCATCACGTCCTGCTAATAAATTAAACAGGTAAAAAAAAGCACTTTGGCTACCATTGGTCAGTGCAATATTCTGTGGATTAATATCCCAACCGAGTTTTTCCTGTAATTCCTGTGCCAGTGCAGCAATTAACGTATTTTTTCCCTGTGGACCATCGTAATTACACAGAGTTTCAGTTAATTGACCATTTAACGCCATATCTGCCAATAGTTGCTGGAAATACTCATCCATTTCAGGAATATGGGCAGGGTTGCCACCACCAAGCATAATCGCTCCGGGTGTTCTCAGACCCTGGTTGAGATCATTCATCAGGCGCGTGATACCTGACTCTTGTGTGAATTTGTTTCCGAATTGAGAGAATTTCATAACGGCTGTTGCGTCTTTGTTTGTATTTTGTAGGAGTATGGTAAGAAGACACCATAACTCGCGTCTTGTTATATTGTCATCTATTTTTACGCTTTGTCTTTCAAGTTATCTTTTTGTTGAGAGAATATGCGCTGATTTTCAGTTTTTCTGTATCGATTATTTCCGACATAAACAGTTTGCGATGTGATCATCCACCAAACCCGCAGCCTGCATAAAAGCATAGCAGGTGGTGCTACCGATAAATTTAAAGCCACGTTTTTTCAGTGCTTTTGAAAGAGCATCAGAAAGATCAGTTTTGGCAGGCACTTTTGCCAATGTTTCCCAATGATTTATTTGTGGAGCACCGTCAACAAATTGCCAGATAAACTCACTGAAATTTTCGCCCTGCTCAGCCATTTTCAGATAGGCACGAGCATTATCAATAATGGCGTTAATTTTTGCACGGTGGCGGACGATGGCAGGATCCTGCATTAATTTCTCGACGTCATTTTCACCCATTTCAGCAACTTTTGCCGGATCAAACTGGTGGAAACATTTTCTGTAACCTTCCCGCTTTTTCAAAATGGTGAACCACGATAAACCCGCCTGTTGTCCTTCAAGACAAATCAATTCAAAAAGCTTTTGGCTATCCTTTAATGGCTTCCCCCACTCATTGTCATGGTAGGCCAGATAATCAGGATCTGAGGTAACCCAGCCGCAGCGAGTTATTTCTTTATTCATGAATTGCACATCTCCGTAGGAATTGGTGAATAATCGCACCAAGTTTAGCTGTATGAATATCCATGTAAAGTGATTCGGATAAGATTTTTTTATGTTGTGACAAAATTGGGGGGTGATCAGTGCTGTATATCTTACGGTCAAAGGGTATACTGACTCCTTTCGTTTAAATTCATATACACTTCGTCTTTCAAGTTGCCTCTTTGTTGGCTGTGTTCGCTCACCCCGGTCACCGTTCTTATAAACATACGGTTATCTATGCTCCTGGGGATGAACTCCCTTGCCGCCGCGATGCACCTTGAAATTCATTGTGTATAAGTATCGCGTGCGGATTCAACATGCAAAAGTTTGATACCAAAACCTTTCAGGGAATTATCCTGACACTACAGGATTACTGGGCGCGTCAAGGCTGCACCATTGTCCAACCATTGGATATGGAAGTCGGCGCAGGAACCTCTCATCCTATTACCTGCCTGCGTGCTTTGGGGCCGGAGCCTATTGCTGCTGCTTATGTGCAGCCCTCACGTCGTCCGACTGATGGGCGCTACGGTGAAAACCCGAACCGTCTTCAGCATTACTACCAATTTCAGGTTATCATCAAACCCTCTCCAGATAATATTCAGGAACTTTATCTTGGTTCACTGAAAGAGCTGGGGCTTGATCCTACCGTTCACGATATCCGCTTTGTTGAAGATAACTGGGAAAACCCGACTCTGGGTGCATGGGGTCTGGGCTGGGAAGTCTGGCTGAACGGCATGGAAGTGACTCAGTTCACTTATTTCCAGCAGGTTGGTGGTCTTGAGTGTAAGCCTGTTACCGGTGAAATCACTTACGGTCTGGAACGTCTCGCCATGTATATTCAGGGTGTAGACAGTGTTTATGATCTGGTGTGGAGTGATGGCCCACTGGGTAAAACGACTTATGGTGATATTTATCATCAGAATGAAGTTGAGCAGTCCACTTACAACTTTGAACACGCAGATGTGGATTTTCTGTTCACCTGTTTCGAACAGTATGAAAAAGAAGCGCAGGAGTTGCTGGCACTGGAAACACCTCTGCCATTGCCTGCTTATGAGCGCATTTTGAAAGCGGGTCATACATTTAACCTGCTGGATGCCCGTAAAGCGATTTCCGTGACTGAACGTCAGCGTTATATCTTGCGTATCCGCACTCTGACCAAAGCAGTTGCTGAAGCTTACTATGCTTCCCGCGAGGCGCTTGGCTTCCCGATGTGTAACAAAAACGGTGTAACAGAAAATTAAGAGGCCATCATGACTCAACAGACTTTCCTTGTGGAAATCGGCACAGAAGAGTTGCCACCAAAGGCGCTGCGTTCACTGGCTGAATCCTTTGCAGCCAATTTTGAAACAGAATTGAACAACGCTAATCTGGGTCATGGTGAAGTTCGCTGGTTTGCTGCTCCGCGTCGTCTGGCGCTGAAGGTGGCTAATCTGGCGGCGGCACAGGCTGATCGTGAAGTAGAAAAACGTGGTCCGGCCATTTCTCAGGCGTTTGATGCTGAAGGAAAACCAACCAAAGCAGCAGAAGGCTGGGCGCGAGGTTGTGGGATCACTGTTGATCAGGCAGAGCGTCTGGTAACCGATAAAGGCGAATGGCTGCTGTATCGGGCACAGGTTAAAGGCTGTGAAGCCAAAGAGTTGCTGGCAGGTATGGTAAGCAGTTCATTGGCTAAACTGCCTATCCCTAAACTGATGCGCTGGGGTGATAAAGAAACTCAGTTCGTCCGTCCTGTTCATACCGTCACTATGCTGCTGGGCAGTGAGGTGATTGAAGGCGAAATTCTGGGTATCAAATCTGATCGTATTATCCGTGGTCATCGTTTTATGGGTGAAGCGGAGTTTACTATTGATAACGCAGAACAGTATCCGGTAATTTTGCAGGAGCGTGGTCGGGTTATTGCAGATTATGAAACGCGTAAGACCCTGATTAAGCGTGATGCAGAACAGGCCGCGGCCCAGCTTGGTGGTGTGGCAGATTTGACCGACAGCCTGCTGGAAGAAGTGACTTCTCTGGTGGAGTGGCCTGTAGTTCTGACGGCAAAATTCGAAGAAAAATTCCTCGAAGTACCGGCGGAAGCACTGGTTTATACCATGAAAGGCGATCAGAAATATTTTCCGGTTTACGATAAATCCGGCAAATTGATGGCGAACTTTATTTTTGTTACCAATATTGAATCTTCTGATCCGCAGCAGATCATCTCAGGTAATGAAAAAGTAGTCCGTCCGCGTCTGGCAGATGCCGAATTCTTTTTTAAGACTGACCGTAAACAGCGTCTGGAGGATAACCTGCCGCGTCTGGAGACTGTTTTGTTCCAGAAGCAGCTGGGTACACTGCGTGATAAAACAGACCGCATTCAGGCTCTGGCTGGCTGGATTGCTGACAAGATCGGGGCGGATGTTACTCATGCAACCCGTGCAGGTTTGCTGTCCAAGTGTGACTTAATGACCAACATGGTCTTTGAATTCACTGATACACAGGGTGTGATGGGTATGCACTATGCCCGTCATGACGGAGAAGCTGAAGATGTGGCGCTGGCGCTGAATGAACAGTATCAGCCACGTTTCTCTGGTGATGAACTGCCATCAACCGGCGTTTCTTGCGCAGTCGCGATTGCCGATAAAATGGATACGCTGGCAGGCATTTTTGGCATCGGTCAGCATCCGAAAGGGGATAAAGACCCATTTGCTTTGCGTCGTGCCGCACTGGGTGTACTGCGTATTATTGTTGAGAAAAAATTACCTCTCGACCTTCAGACTCTGGCAGAAGAAGCTGTTCGTCTGTATGGCGATAAACTGACCAATGCAAAAGTTGTGGATGATGTTGTTGAGTTTATGCTCGGCCGCTTCCGCACCTGGTATCAGGAGCTGGGTTACAGCGTTGATACCATTCAGGCAGTTCTGGCGCGTCGTCCGACACAACCAGCCGATTTTGATGCCCGTATGAAAGCGGTAACGCATTTCCGTACGCTGGATGAGGCTGTTTCTCTGGCAGCGGCCAATAAGCGTGTTTCCAACATTCTGGCGAAATCAGAAGAGAAACTGAGTGATGCAGTTCAGGCTTCGGTATTGAAAGCAGCGGAAGAGATCCAGCTGGCGACCCATCTTGTCGTCCTGAAAGAAAAACTGGCTCCTCTGTTTGCTGAAGGCAATTATCAGGATGCACTGGTCGAACTGGCTTCCCTGCGTGAAGTTGTGGATGCGTTCTTCGATAATGTGATGGTTATGGATGAAGATCTGCAAGTGCGGGTAAATCGTCTGACATTGCTGAGTGAACTGCGTGATCTGTTCCTGCGGGTTGCGGATATTTCACTGCTACAGTAAGCAATATCCGATAAATACAATCGAATTGCCCATCTTAAAGCCTCGCTCTGTGCGGGGCTTTTTACTGCTGAAATATTGAACACCCGAACAAGCTACAGTGCAATATTTGGTTGTATTCTAGTCAAACAACCACTTGTCTTTAAAAAGCTATTGACGATCTGCGATGTAGGCAGTAAGATGCGCTTCGTTTTCGGCGAGTAGCGCAGCTTGGTAGCGCAACTGGTTTGGGACCAGTGGGTCGGAGGTTCGAATCCTCTCTCGCCGACCAGCATTCTGAAACCCCGCTCTTTGAGCGGGGTTTTTTCGTATATGGCAAATGAAAAACAAACTCTACTCTCTGAATTCACAGTCGGGCATTGATCAATCGAATACCATATTCTGAAAAAATACTATCAGCTGAAATCAGCGTTAATCCTTCCATTTGAGATTGTACAATAAGCATTCTGTCAAACGGGTCACCATGATGGCGTGGTAAATCCCCGACATTCTCTGCATGAAGATGTGTTATAGCTAAAGGAATAAAATTATTTCTTTCCATAATCAAATCAAAATCAGCTTTAAATTCCCGTTTGCCTAATGCGCGTTTTATGGATATCTCCCAGGGAGTTACTGCGCTGACAAAGACGCTATTTGTTCCTTTCATGATCATGCTTTTGGCTAAGTTGCCTAAAGATGGATCGTTGGTTACCCACCAAATGAGTACGTGGGTATCCAGCAGAAGTCGTTTCATAAAGATCCTTCAAACATTTTTTGTATGTCATCGTCAGCTTCATAAAATCGTTCATTTATACTGATTTCATTTTCAAAACCACCAGGAGTTCTATCTATTTGGCAGATAGGAACTAATTGAACATAAGGTTTTCCCGCTTTAGCAATAATGACCACTTCACCATCAACTGCTTTATCTGCCAGCTGGCTCAAATGAGTTTTTGCCTCGTGCATATTTGCCTGAATAGTCATGTTCCCCTCCGTTAAATTAGCTAGGTTAGCTAAGTATGAATTATACTCTAATTGCATATAATTTAATCAATAAGTTCCATTTATTGTATGAGTAGTATGAGTAGAAATTTGGTCTTAACTTTTCAATTTAATTGATAATGCTATTAATTC
Organism: Xenorhabdus sp. PB30.3; assembly: GCF_963895965.1. Taxonomy (NCBI): domain Bacteria; kingdom Pseudomonadati; phylum Pseudomonadota; class Gammaproteobacteria; order Enterobacterales; family Morganellaceae; genus Xenorhabdus; species Xenorhabdus sp. PB30.3. The sequence goes on from NZ_CAWQMW010000121.1 coordinate 34,074, forward strand.
CATCTGAATAGGGTGAATTTAAAGCTTTTCTTTTTCTTTATTCGTTTGAGCCTCTTACCTCGCTTACTTTCCTGATAACTCTTTTTGCTCATTATTTAAGTATCCGGTCACAAATTTAAAATTATAAACCATAGGATGTAATTGCTTATATAAGTGATATTTTTAGTGTTTTTATCGTGTATCGTGCCTCTAGTCATAGTTTTTAACTATTTTTGTTAATATTTTTTTTCATTTATGTTCTTCTGTTGTTTCATATTTTGCTGAGTTTATATTGACGTCAGGCATAACAATTGTTTAATTGATAATCGAAAACAATAACGCAAGCCGGGACAGTGATATTCAGGCAGGAAATTCTGGGCTTGGCGAAGGCACAATAAACACCACAAACGGAGCTTATGTAATGATTCTCTCCAAAAAGAAAAAGCCCGGTTTACTGAAATTGGGTATTGGTCTTGTTTCTTTGGCTGTAGCTGCTGGTGTGCAGGCAAAAACACTGGTCTATTGCTCAGAAGGTTCACCTGAAGGTTTTAACCCGCAGTTATTCACGACTGGTACCACTTTTGATGCCAGTGCCAGACCAATTTATAACCGTCTGGTGGATTTCAAATTAGGTACGACAGAGGTTATTCCCAGTTTGTCTGAACGGTGGGAAATCAGTGATGATGGTAAAACCTATACGTTCCATTTGCGTAAGGGTGTGAAGTGGCATAGCAGTAAAGATTTCAAACCAACGCGTGATTTCAATGCTGATGATGTCATCTTTACCTTTATGAGGCAGAAGGATAAGAATAACCCATATCATCAAGTATCCGGTGGCACCTATGAATACTTTATCGGCATGGATATGGAGACTCTCATCAATAAAGTAGAAAAGGTGGATGACCATACTGTCCGCTTTGTGTTGTCCCGCCCCGAAGCTCCTTTCATAGCCAATCTGGCAATGGATTTCGCCTCAATTCTTTCTAAAGAATATGCGGATGCCATGATGAAAGCGGGTACACCGGAAAAAGTCGACCTGAACCCAATTGGCACAGGGCCATTCCAGTTAGTACAGTACCAGAAAGATTCTCGCATTCTCTATAAAGCATTTAAAGATTATTGGGAAGGACCGGCGAAAATTGATCGTCTGGTCTTCTCCATTACCCCTGATGCTTCTGTGCGTTATGCAAAATTGCAGAAAAATGAATGTCAGGTCATGCCATATCCGAATCCTGCGGATATTGCGAGTATGAAGCAGAACAAAGATATTGTCCTGAAAGAGCAGGCAGGGCTGAATTCTGGTTATCTCTTTTATAACGTCACCAAAAAGCCACTAGATAACCTCAAAGTGCGTCAGGCATTGACGATGGCGGTGAACAAAGATGCCATTATTGAGGCGGTATATCAGGGCGCGGGCCAGAAAGCGAAGAACCTGATCCCACCTACAATGTGGGGTTATAACGATGATATTAAAGACTATGCTTATGATCCGGCTAAGGCTAAAGAGCTGTTGAAAGAAGCTGGCTTTGCGAATGGTTTCGAAACCGATCTTTGGGCAATGCCGGTACAGCGCCCTTATAACCCGAATGCGCGCCGTATGGCAGAAATGATTCAGGCGGATTGGGCCAAAATTGGTGTGAAAGCCAAGATTGTCACCTATGAGTGGGGTGAGTACATAAAACGAGCCGCAGATGGAGAGCCTAAAACTGTCATGCTGGGATGGACAGGGGATAATGGTGATCCTGATAACTTCTTTACCACTCAGTTTAGTTGCACAGCCAAAGAACGGGGTTCTAACTATGCAAAATGGTGCTACCAGCCATTTGAAGACCTTATCGTCGCTGCCCGTGAAATCACTGATATCAATAAGCGCACCGAACTTTATAAACAAGCACAAGTGGTGATGCATGAACAAGCTCCGGCATTGCTGATTGCCCACTCTACGGTTTATGAACCTATTCGTAAGGAAGTGAAAGGCTATGTTGTTGATCCACTTGGCAAGCACCTCTTTTACAACGTAGACCTCGAATAATTCTGTTTTTCATTTGTTATGACTACCATCCCCCGAATTTCTCTGGGGGATGGTTACTCTTCTCTGGTAGGCAAGCAGGTCTGTGTAATACATAAACAGCCTGAGAGCTGTAATTAATAATTAAAAAGAGAATTCAGGATATGCTGCAATTTATCCTCCGGCGTCTGGGGCTAGTGATCCCGACGTTTATTGGTATTACTCTGCTGACTTTCGCTTTTGTGCATATGATCCCCGGTGATCCGGTACTGATTATGGCGGGAGAGCGTGGTATTTCAGCTGAACGTCATGCTGAACTGATGGCAGCAATGGGGCTGGATAAGCCTCTTTGGGAGCAATATCTTCATTACATCAATGGCATACTACATGGTGATTTGGGCTCCTCCCTGAAGAGCCGCATTCCCGTATGGGATGAATTTGTCCCCCGATTTCAGGCCACTCTGGAATTAGGCATCTGTGCCATGTTATTTGCCATTTCTGTTGGTATTCCAGTTGGAGTGCTGGCGGCGGTCAAACGTGGCTCTGTCTTTGATCATACCGCTGTTGGTCTGGCACTGACCGGCTATTCAATGCCCATTTTCTGGTGGGGCATTATGCTTATCATGCTGGTTTCTGTTCATTGGAATCTGACTCCTGTTTCTGGTCGTATAAGCGATAGTGTGTTTCTTGATGATAGTCATCCCCTGACAGGTTTTATGCTGATAGACACCTTGTTTTGGGGAGAAGACGGCGATTTCGCCGATGCTGTGATGCACATGATCCTTCCGGCCGTTGTGCTAGGAACTATCCCGCTGGCGGTCATTGTGCGTATGACCCGCTCTTCCATGCTGGAAGTTTTGGGCGAAGATTATATTCGTACTGCGCGGGCAAAAGGCCTGAGCCGTTTGCGTGTCATTATCATTCATGCGTTACGTAATGCCTTGTTGCCGGTGGTCACGGTGATTGGTCTGCAAGTGGGGGTTATGTTGGCGGGCGCGATTCTGACCGAAACGATTTTTTCATGGCCGGGGCTGGGGCGTTGGTTGATTGATGCACTTCAGCGCCGTGATTATCCTGTAGTACAGGGTGGAGTTTTGCTGGTGGCAACTATGATCATTTTGGTCAACTTTGCGGTTGATCTGCTGTATGGCATCGTCAACCCACGTATCCGGCATAAGAAATAAGGAGCGCATGATGACTCAACTTACTGAACAATCAGCATCAAATGCTGAGCAAACAGTATCAGGTGCGCCAAAAATGATGACGCCGATACAGGAATTCTGGCATTACTTTAAACGTAATAAAGGGGCAGTCATTGGCCTGGCCTATATCATTCTGATGTTATTGATCGCGTTGTTTGCAGGCCTACTGGCGCCACATGGCCCTGCTGAACAGTTCCGCGATTCTCTACTGTTGCCTCCGGTGTGGCAGGACGGAGGAAGCTGGCACTTTATTCTCGGTACTGACGATGTCGGGCGAGATATCCTTTCCCGCCTGATGTATGGTGCACGTCTTTCCCTGTTGGTGGGGTGTCTGGTTGTTGTGATGTCGCTGGTGATGGGGATTATTCTGGGTCTGTTATCCGGTTATTTTGGCGGTGCGGTTGACGCAGCCATTATGCGGATAGTCGATATTATGCTGGCCTTGCCCAGCCTGCTGTTGGCACTGGTGCTGGTGGCTATCTTCGGCCCGTCTATTGTGAACGCTTCTCTGGCTCTGACATTTGTTGCCCTGCCCCACTATATCCGTCTGACAAGGGCGGCAGTGCTGGTGGAAGTCAACCGTGACTATGTGACTGCGTCTCAGGTTGCCGGAGCAGGAGCAGTACGTCAGATGTTTGTCAATATTTTGCCTAACTGCCTTGCTCCTCTGATTGTGCAGGCATCATTGGGATTTTCGAATGCCATTCTCGATATGGCCGCTTTGGGTTTTCTGGGGATGGGGGCACAGCCGCCTACACCAGAATGGGGAACCATGTTGTCAGATGTATTGCAATTCGCTCAGAGTGCCTGGTGGGTAGTTACTTTTCCGGGGCTGGCGATCCTGTTGACAGTACTGGCATTTAACCTGATGGGAGACGGGCTGCGTGACGCGCTCGATCCTAAGCTCAAGCAGTAGGGGTATGGAATGGCATTGTTGAATATAGACCAATTATCGGTGCACTTCGGAGATGAAGATGCACCATTCCGCGCCGTTGATCGTATCAGCTACAGCGTTGAGCAGGGGCAGGTTGTCGGTATTGTCGGAGAGTCAGGTTCGGGTAAGTCTGTCAGTTCACTGGCGATTATGGGGCTGATAGATTATCCGGGCAAAGTGATGGCCGGAAAACTGGAGTTTGATGGCTGTGATCTGACAAAAATTTCTGAAAAAGAACGACGCCAGTTGATTGGTGCGGAAGTTTCGATGATTTTTCAGGATCCGATGACCAGCCTGAATCCCTGCTATACCGTAGGCTATCAGATCATGGAAGCGTTGAAAGTCCATCAGGGTGGCAGCCGCAAGACCCGTTATCAGCGGGCGATTGATTTGCTCACTCTGGTGGGTATTCCAGACCCCGCTTCCCGTTTAGATGTTTATCCGCATCAGTTATCGGGCGGAATGAGCCAGCGTGTGATGATTGCGATGGCAATTGCCTGTCGGCCAAAACTACTGATTGCGGATGAACCGACAACAGCACTGGACGTCACTATTCAGGCTCAAATCATTGAATTGTTGCTTGAGTTACAGCAGCAGGAGAATATGGCGCTGATCCTGATCACTCATGATTTGGCGCTGGTTGCCGAAGCCGCACAGCATATTATTGTGATGTACGCAGGTCAGGTAGTGGAAGCCGGGAAGGCAACTGAAATATTCAAAGCACCCCGTCATCCTTATACGCAGGCATTATTGCGGGCATTACCGGAATTTGCGGTAGACAAGGCTCGTCTGGCCTCGTTGCCGGGTGTTGTTCCGGGTAAATATGATCGTCCTGTCGGGTGTTTACTTAATCCGCGCTGCCCTTATGCCACTGAACGTTGCTATCAGGTAGAGCCTGCATTGCAATTGGTTGGAGAACGTCAGGTTAAATGCCATATGCCGCTGGATGATAAGGGGAGGCCGACGATATGAATATTCAAGAAACGGTGATGCACAAACAGGCTGTTCACAACGCGAGTGGGCAGGAAAAAACTTCCGTTCCTTTGCTGAAAGCGACTGAGTTAAAAAAATATTATCCGGTTAAAACGGGGATATTTTCACCTGAGCGGATGGTGAAAGCATTAGATGGCGTCTCATTTGAACTGGAAAAAGGCAAAACGCTAGCTGTTGTCGGCGAATCTGGCTGTGGAAAATCCACGTTAGGGCGCTTGCTGACTATGATAGAAAAGCCGACAGAAGGGGAACTGTATTATCTGGGGCAGGATTTATTGCTGCCAGATAAAGAAGCCGAAAAACTGCGACGCCAGAAAATCCAGATTGTATTCCAGAACCCTTATGCATCACTGAATCCGCGAAAAAAAGTGGGGCAGATTCTGGAAGAGCCTTTACTTATCAATACAACACTGACATCAGAAGAGCGCAGAGAAAAAGTTCTGCAAATGATGGAGAAAGTAGGGCTAAAACCTGAACATTACCAGCGTTACCCTCATATGTTTTCTGGGGGGCAGCGCCAGCGTATTGCCATTGCCCGTGGATTAATGCTGAATCCTGATGTCGTTATTGCAGACGAACCTGTTTCCGCGCTGGATGTTTCGGTACGGGCGCAAGTTCTGAATCTGATGATGGATTTGCAACAAGAACTGGGTCTGTCATACGTATTTATTTCTCATGACCTCTCTGTCGTTGAACATATTGCGGATGAAGTGATGGTCATGTATTTGGGGCGCTGTGTTGAAAAGGGCGACAAACATACGATTTTCAATAACCCGAGTCACCCTTACACTCAGGCACTGTTGTCTGCAACACCGCGTTTAAATCCTGAACTCCGTCGTGAACGCATCAAATTAACAGGAGAACTGCCCAGCCCGATGAATCCGCCTCCGGGCTGTGCTTTTGCAGCCCGTTGCCGCCATGCTTTTGGCCCATGTACTCAGCTCCAACCTAAACTAAAGCAATACGGCGAGCGGCTTGTTGCTTGCTTTGCAGTAGAGCAGAATCAAAACCCACCGGCGTAATTGCCACGGGCCGTAGCATTAACGTCAGTGGGCGTACATAGAATGACTACGCAGTAGCTGATTTCATCCTTTAGTCTCTAATACCCCGCCAATTACGGCGGGGTTTTCATCTATACACAATGGATTTCAAGATGAATCGCGGCGGCAAGGAAACTCATCCCCGGGAGCATAGCTAACTATGTGACCGGGGTGAGTGAGCGCAGCCAACAAAGAGGCAACTTTAAAGACGAAGTGTATAAACGAGACGATAAGAATAAAAATCAAGTATACTCAGCCGCATTAATAAGGCGTTATAGCCCGTCTTTGGTTAATTACTGGTTTGGATAAAATGAAATCGCGTGTCAAACGTTCGTTAACTATTAAACAGATGGCGGCAGTGACTGGAGTTACTTTGGTCACTCTTGCTATTTTCATTACTATCCAATTATCGCATTTGTTGCAGCAGCGAAAAGATGATTATATTAACCAACTCCATAATGCGGCTGCTCAGATTCAAACTCCCCTGACAGATGCTTTATTGAGGTCTGATCTCAATACAGCGAAAACATTACTGATTGGGCTGAAAACATCGGGTATTTTAGGGCGGGCTGAACTGATATCCAGAGATGACTCCCGGATTATGAGTCTGGATTTCGCAACCCATCGGCCTATACCAGAACTGGCAAAGCGAGTTTTCGGCATCCCTGTAGAAATCAATATTCCTTTATATGTCTATGGTATTTCATCGAAAGACTTGGCGTCACAGGGGCATCTTATCCTACAGGTTGATTCCAATCGTGTGTATCGCTTTGCATTAAATACACTTGCGTTAATGTTGACCACTTACTTATTGCTCGCGCTTATTATTACGGTGTCAGTAAGTTGGTGTGTAAATCGTATCATCATACATCCGTTGCGTGACATCGCGAGAGAACTGAATGAAGAACATCCGCCAGCTTCCATGACCTGCCCCAAAGGTCATCAGGATGATGAACTGGGTCTGCTGGTAAAAGGTTATAATCGCCAAATAAGTAAGCAAAAGTCTCGATGAAATGAAACCTTACAAGGTGAATAAAGGTCTAACAGTTTGCGATCTTTATTGGTTCAGACAAGGATAAAATTAAACAGGTAGGGGTAAGTGAGAATGCAATGCAAAAAAATCGGATATCTTATTGGTGGCACCATTCTGGCTACAACTTACTTTGCTCAGGCAGAGACTTTACAGCCTGATCCTGCCTGGCAACAGGGAAAACTGGAAAATGGGTTCAGCTGGCAAATCCTGCAAACCCCACAACGGCCGAACGACCGAATACAGTTGCGCTTAATGGTGAAAACCGGATCTCTGGCGGAGAAAAGCTATCAGCAGGGTTATACTTACCTCATACCCAAAATTGTTCTTTCTTCCAGTAAAGATTTATCCTCACAAAAACTGGAAAACCTGTGGCACAACGCAGTTGATAGCAAAAATCCTTTCCCGCCAGCCGTAGTTTCCTATGATTTCACCCTTTATAGCCTTAGCTTACCGAATAATAGGCCTGAATTATTGCAGGATGCACTGATCTGGCTATCCGATATTGCTGGCGGTGCTGTGTTCACACCTCAAACGTTAACGCCGGCGATGAAAACATCGGAGCATCTGGTATCAACTCTGCCATCAGACATACATGATCCTGCATGGCGTATACGATTACAGGGCTCAACTCTGATTGGTCATGATCCCGGAGCGAATGTATCAATCCCTGTCGATGTCAAAAAAGTCGAAGCATTTTATCGGCAGTGGTATACGCCGGATGCAATGACTTTATATATTGCGGGCAATGTGGATAGCCGGATATTACCAGAGCGTCTTAATCAGGTATTTTCATCATTAGAAGGTAAACGTCAGACCCCTGTTGCGGTTCCTATCCTGCTGCCATTAAAAACAGAAACACTGGGAGTAGAAAGTGAGAAGGCCATACAGGATAGGCTTTCTTTAGCCTGGAACCTGAACTGGCAGCCGATTAATGATTCTCAGACACTATTTCAGCACTGGTCTAATGAACTTGCCCGTGAGGCTCTTTACCATTATTTGCAACTGAAGCTGGAAGAAAATCAAAATAACGCCAAACTGGATTTGGATTGTCGGGTTGTGTATCAACGGGCAAACTGCTACTTAAATCTGAACGCCTCATCAGGCAAACTGACAGATTCCACACTTTATCTGGCTTCTGCCTTGGCATCACTACGTGAAAGCGGTTTACCACAAGAGCAGTTTGATGAACTGTACAAGCAGAAGCGCATTCAACTTCAGCATCTTTTCGCCGTATATGCTCGCACAGACACAGACGTACTCATTAACCAGCGCCTGATTTCCCAACAGAACAATGTGATCGATATTGCTCCTGAGCAATACAGCAGACTGAGACAGATATTTTTATCCTCCCTCACACCGCAAGTGTTAAACAAAAAACTGCAAGAGATGTTATCTCAGGAAACTTCATTTATTTTGGTGCAGCCAAAAGGGGAAGCGGTTATTGATGTGAATCAGCTCAGGGACAGCTTTAACCAGATTATGCGCCCAGGGCCATTGCCGGAAGAACCGAAGACAACTGAAGCGATAATAAAAGCAGACTAACCTTATCCCAATCAAGGAGAATTATATGATTAGTCTTTATACTGACAGTTCCCCTAACGGATTTAAGATAACGATTGCTCTGGAAGAGCTTGAGCTTCCATATGTAGTAAACCATATTCATATTGAGAAAGGTGAAAACTTACTACCAGAGTTTTTACAGCTTAATCCTCATGGTCGTATTCCCGTTTTGTCTGACAGCGAGACAAATACGACTATTTTTGAATCTGCGGCAATTCTTCTTTATTTAGCGGATAAAACAAATAAATTACTTCCTTCTGAGCATAATGCCCGTTGGCAGGCGATCCAGTGGCTGATTTTTCATGCATCCAGTGTTGGCCCAATTATAGGTCAGAGAGTTAATTTTGAAATTTTTGATGAGGGAAAAAACAAAGAAGCCACTGAGCGCTATAAAAAACTGACAGAGCGGGCTTTTTCAACCATGGATAGTCATTTAGCCAATAATTTATACTTTGGTGGAAAAGAATATTCAATTGCTGATATCGCAAATTTTGGCTGGACGCATATCGCACGTATTATCAACTTTGATTTTGACCATTATAAAAACTTAAGCGAATGGCATAACCGAATTGCAGCCAGACCAGCAGTGCAACGTGGAATTTTAATCCCAGAACCTGCGACAGGTCCCTAAAAATAAAACCTTTCGGAAAAATATGCAGTAAAGGATTTTAGTCTTTTCAGGAAAAGAGAAAGCTCCTACATCGCTTTAGCGGTAGGAGATATGATTTTCCATATTATGACATTGATAATAATTGATTTTATTAGGATTGATTAATTGCTAATCGTGAACTACTCCTTATTTTTCTTTAAAGAATAAATTGATGTCATGAAATATTTTGTCTCTACTTATATTCGGATGCCATTTTCATATTATTTGCATACTCCCATAATTTTTGGCATGCATCGTCTTCTTTTTCAAATGACTCTATTCCACACTGACTACCTCTTTCAGCATAGTATACTAGCCAATAACCATTCTTATAAGTAAGACAGATTCTATGATCGGGGGTTCCTCCTTCTAATGAATAGTATGACGATGAAATTTTGTTTTCTTTTAAAAGTTTTTTGAGTTCTTCTTTGTTCATTTATATATCTGATTAATAAACTGATACAGTTTTTTCTCTAAGGGAAAAGGTTTTCACTAATAAAAAATGAAGTAAAAGGGTAGAGGGATATCTCCTCCTTGAATTTGATAGATTATTTATTTTACTATTTTTGGTTAAACTCAAAGTGTTCACCCATAAAAGCGATAACTTTAGATAGATCCAACTTTAAAAACCCTAGAACCTCAATAAACCATGATAGATGCTCACCTATTTCGGGGATATCTTTTTCTTTTATTGATAAAAAGCAGATGGCTAAACGTGCCATTACAAGTGGTTTATCTTTAAAGTTTCTAATCCCATCACAACTATCAACATAATTCCACCAAAATGATAACGCAGCCTCTCTCTCAGTTTCTGTTTTACAGTTCTTTAAATATTCACGCGTAATTTGAATAGGATCATTTTCACAATCCTTAAAAGTTATATTTAACATATCCGTTACTCTTAGTAAGAAGTCCAAATATAACTGAACACATGACTTACGATCTTCAGGCCATTTAATTAAACCAATACTCACTGTCATCCAGATGTTACTCCAAAATATTTCAATATGCGCACCATGCCAAGGCATTCAATTTTATATTATTAATGCTAAATTTTCTCATTGATTAAAATAAAAAGGGCGATATATTCGCCCTAATCGCTGATTTCTCTTTTCAAGAAATACGTTATTTCTTCGCGGCGGCTCGCACTTCTGTTACGCTTTTTCCGCCAACTCCCCAGTTATCCGTTTCTACTTCATCAATGATGACAAAAGTGGTGGCCGGGTTTTTGCCAAGTACATCCACCAGCAGTTGGGTTGCACCTTCAATCAGTTGTTTTTTCTGTTCAGCAGTTGCCCCTTCGCGGGTGATTTTGATGTTTACGAATGGCATATATGACTCCTTTTAGTTTTTTATAAAGTGCTTCTGGTGAAGCAGTCTCGTTTTGTCACTCTTTTTTCTCTGCGGTGGCTATCCACGCAGCACAGAATAGGGTCAGTCGGGCAAAAAAATAGAAAAATGCCATCAGGCCAATAACAGAACCAAAAGCAGCACCAGAAGGTGAGCTGGCAAGGCGTGGTAGCATCATTGTCATAATCGACTTAATGATCTCAAACCCGATAGCAGCCATTAAGGTTCCCTGAAACAGCGCTTTCCGTTCGGGCTGATGGCGTGGCAGGATCCACAATATCCACAGGAATAACAGATAATTGGCTGAAATGGAAATGAACATGCCAATGGATGTCCATGCTGGGCGAAGCCATTCTATATTCTCTAAGCCAAGGGCATGAACTATGCTTGCCTGCGCAGATCCTGCAATGGAATTCAGGGAAAGTGTAATGACTAAGGCAAATAGCAAGCCAAACAGGGAGAAAACGTCACGGATATATTGAAAGTAGATTTTCTCTTTATCTTCATGAGTGCGTTCCCAGACCTCGCGGGACTGAGCACGGATTGCTTCACGCAGATTGCCGACCCAGTTCACGCCGGAATAGAGCGCAATTGCCAGACCTGTTAATCCAACGGTTGTTCTTTGCCTTATGGCGGTATCCACGCTGTTTTTCAGCGTATTTGCCAGTGATGGATCATTGATACTATTGGCAATTCCATTGATGAGTCTTGTCAGCAAGTCGGGGTTGGAAGCCAGCACAAAACCCGCGATGGCAAAAGAGAGCATCAGTATCGGAATCAGTGACAGAAAGGAAAAATAGGTAATAGCCGCACCAAACTGGCTGCCCATTCTGTCGTTGAAACGCTGTGCTGCCCGGATCAAGTGGGCAATGAATGGGATATGACGGATATAGTTGCCAAGGCGGATCGTCACTGAAAGTGCTTTTTTCCCACCATCCAGCCCCTTCTGTAATGGTGTGCTGATAGTATCCTTATTGATATTTTCCCTTTTTTTTAAGTCAGTGGGCATTACATCCTCTTAATTCTGGTCTTGCCTGATATGACCTTAATGTAGCCCATTATGTCTGCTAAGGAAAACAGCATGATAATGATGTGGCTTCCTTGTCTCCGTGATAGCGATTCAGAAGCTATGGGTATAACAGTAGCCAGTTATTCATTATTTGAATAACTCTGTATTAAAAAAATGATTTCAATTCTTTTCATTAATGAACAAGAATCACTGTGTACTAAATGTTGTCACACTTATAGGGAAGATTGGACAAGCATAAGACATGAATAACGTGCTCTAAAGTTAACTGGAGGTAATATAAAGTATGTCTTCTATTTCAATATCAGCTGTTATTTTTGCATGTGGGGCAGTTTTTGCTGGTGCAGTAGTTCCATTGCAAGCAGGGGCTAATGCTGTATTGGGTCGCGGTTTAGGATACCCGTTATGGGGCACAATAATATCACTTATAGTGAGTTTATTAGCTGTTATTCCTATTTTGCTAATAATGAGAGTACCTGCACCGAACATGACTCAGGTAGTTAACTTACCAATATGGTCCTGGATTGGCGGTATTGCCGGAGTTATTTATATTACGGCTGCTATTATTTTAATCCCTCAATTAGGTTCAACAAATTTTATTATTTGCGTTATCGCCGGACAGATTATTACATCTGTTTTAATAGATAATTTTGGCTTGATGGGTTTAGAACTCAGGCCAATAAATTTAGGGAAGATTTTAGGTATAGTATTAATCCTGATTGGCATCCTAACGGTTCAATATTTCACAACAGACAATAACAATATTTAGAATTTACGTGTGAAAAATTAAAGCAATCATAAGCCAACGTTAAAACTGTTATGTGGGTTTCTGAGAGCGGGCAAGCCATTAAGATACATGGATAAATATGAGTGAAGTAATTATCATGAAGACTTCACTTTAGTGATTATCTGAAATATTCATGATTGTTTGCCTTAACCAGCAATGAGCCGCATCTATCTCCTGCCGTTTATGCCATATCATTTTAAAATTGAAAGGTGCAATATCAAACGGCGGGGAAAATATGCGAAGATTAGTATCATTTTTAGTATTTATCAAACTGCGATGAGCTACGGTAAGAATTAAATTTGTTCCGGAAATAATATCATTAGCTATTCCCCAATGAGGCAATTGTACGCTAATTTCTCTATGCAGCCCCTCTTTTAATAAAACACGATCGATATCGTCTTCAATGCCTGCTTGCATAGCAACAGATACATGGGGGCGTGCTAACCAGGAATTTTTATCCAGATATCCGTTATCCGGGATTGTTGATGCATCCGCCAGACAAGAAAAACTTTCTGTAAATAAAGTATGTGAACACACATTCTCAGGTATTTTTTGCGGGAAAACACCGAGAGCGAGATCAATTTCGCTATCAACAATATCGAGCAGCATTGCTTCCCTACTGGCCTGATTAATATTAAATTTAACTTTAGGTGCAATAGAGTGACAAGTTCTAATTAAAGAGGGTAATAGAATACGTGCGCCATAGTCTGACATGGATAGGCGAAATGTTCTGTTAGCCTGTGTTGGATCGAATAATGGCGGTTCAATTAATGTACTCACTTGCCCTAAAATTTCACGAAGCGGTATGAGTAATTCCTGAGCCCGAGTAGTGAGTTCAAGTTTTCCGGCTCGGCGAATTAATAAAGGATCATCAAACAGGTTACGTAAATTAGCAAGAGCATGGCTTATCGCGGGTTGACTCTTATGTAATCTATTGGCTGTGCGAGTAATATGCTTTTCGGCTAATAATACGTGTAAAGTCACTAATAGATTAAGGTCAATGTTTCGTAATTTATTCATATTTTTTATAGAGAAATATTTTTTATAATTTACATTAAAATTCATTGTATTTATAGGTTTTCTTTAAAATAATTGAAATACAGATCACAAAATCTATTTTTTCCTCGTTT